>NZ_CDRZ01000001.1 GCF_000946815.1 Syntrophaceticus schinkii
ACGCTTAACGATCTTTAAAATTTAAATTGATCAGCACATCTCGGTAAGAGGGATCCGTTGCCGCTACAACACGCTTTTTCGGTTTGCTCATTTTTGGGTATAAATCTTGGTTTCGTTTTTGAGTGTGTTAAAGACCATCCGTTTAACAATGGCTAAATTTTGTGCAGCCGCGGTTTCTCGCGTCCGATTATGATCATCTCCAAATATTACGTCGAGACTCCAATGCATACTCTCTACGCCCCAATGGGTGCGTGCTGCCCTGGCGAAATCAGCAACGTTTCCTACACTTCCAACATAGAAGACGGTTTCGTTGGTTGTTTTACCTGGTTCTGCTGTATACTCCACTTCCCGAAGGACCATTCCGATCCCTATTAGTTTAGTCCAGTCGCGCTTGGCATCCACCATCCAGTTGATATCTGTTGAATAATAATAGGTTCTTCTTTCGATGCGCCCATGTCCTTTTTCCAGTGTGCTAAGAACTTGAAGTCCTGCACTGTTTTTAACATGGGCACCCTCCTGCACCGCCTGATGCTTGATTTATTCGAGCTTTCCCGACTGTTCCAAATCCGTAAAATACTCTTTCACCTCTTGCTGAAACACTTCCTGGTTTCCCTTTAGATTGATCACGTAGTCTGCTTTATTGTCGTTCACAATTTTTGTTACGATCTTTGTCTGCAACCCTATAGCGTCAATTGTCACGATACTTCCTTCGATAAGTAACTGATCTAATAGTTCCGGGATGGCTGTGATCTCATTGCTTTTTTCGTCCGTTTTAACCTGACCGATCACCAGGCCATGTGAATGGCACAAGGCGCTTACCATATGTAGTGCCTTCTGACCCTTGCGTTCATCCTTCGAACCTCTTGATGTTTTCCCATCCACGGACACAACATCCTTTTCCGGCAGTTGGAGCACTGCATTCATCCACGAGATGAACCGCGTTGAGAACTCCTCGGGCCGAATCACACTAAACCCTCTTTTAAGGGTCGACAATGAGGGAATTCCGTTAGGCAACGCAATATATTTCTTCAGCCATTTCTGCGTATCCGGTGCTTTAGCCCATACATGGATAAGCTCAAACTCATCGTAGCCGCAAATAATTCCGCAGGTCACGATGAATAAGATATCGGTTAATCGATGCCATATCTTCCCTTCCATTCTACTATCGTTCAATCCGCTAAAATAATCAAAAAACTTCCCTTGATATAAGCTTTCGCTCATCAGTATCCCCTCCACATATACTTCTGAGCTATAGCTTAATTCATAGTTGGTTGATTGTCCAGCAACTTTTACACCCATTTACTTCCTACATGAATTTGCCGTGAGGCATACCATCTTATCTGGACCAATATATTTTAAAGAGTTACTCCGCAAAAAGCAGTAAACTGCCTAATCAAGGAGGCGATATCAGTTGCGTAGAAGCCGGCAATTTCTCTCCTTACCGGTGATCACCCTGGAGGAGGGCAAACAAATCGGGCGCATCCGGGGTCTTGTGGTAAACCACCAAACCGGGGAAGTAGCGGCACTTCTTGTACAGCGCGGCAACATCTTTCGCGAACAAAAGGTGATCCCCTATCCCAGGGTTGTGAGTGTAGGGAACAGCGCCCTAACCATTCAAAAAGCAAGCAGTGCTGAAAGAATCGCCAGTCTGCCCCAGATCCTCACACTCGTCAAGGATAATATCCAGTTAAAGGGTTCCCGGGTAATAACCGAAAATGGCACAGCCCTGGGTCATGTTGTTGAGTACATGATCGACCCGGCAACAGGGAAAATCAAGGCCTTTGAAATCAGTGGAAACCCTGCGGAAAGCCTCTGGAAAGGTAAATCATTTCTCCCGGCAGATGAGGTGCGCACCATCGGTAAAGATGTGCTTGTGGTTCGCCAGGGAGCAGAGGAGACCCTTAAAAGAGATGACGGCAAACTGGCCGAAGGGGTTAAAAGCATCAAGGACACCACCAACCGCTTCGTCAACAAAGCACGCCAACTGCACTCTAAAATGCAGGGGGATGAACCCGAGGAAACCCTCCCGGAAGAAGAAAAAGAAGATACTCCTCCCGGGAAGGAACCCGATTAATTTTTACTCAAAAAGCTTGCTTACAGAGAGGTCCTCATGGATCCTGATGATCGACTCCCCAAAAAGAGGGGCTACAGTGAGCACCTTCATCCTGGGGAAGCGGTCTTCCGGGGCAACAGGTATTGTATTCGTCACAACAACCTCTTTCAATGGGGAGGCCTCCAGTCGCTCCCGAGCGGGACCTGAGAGCACAGGGTGTGTACAACAGGCGTAAACCTCTTTGGCCCCGCGCTCTAAAAGAGTCTCTGCTGCTTTGGTAATCGTACCGGCGGTATCGATGATGTCATCCACCAGGATGGCCGTTTTCCCTTGAACATCACCCACCAGGTGCAGCGCTTCAGCGACATTGGGGCGCGGCCTGCGCTTATCGATAATAGCAATGGTGGTTTCCATACGGCTGGCCAGGTCCCTTGCTCTGGTTACACCACCCACATCAGGAGAAACCACTATCGGATCCTCGATACCGATGTTCTGGAAATACTCGGCGAGGATAGGCACCCCCAGCCAGGTGATCCACCGGTATGTCGAAAAACCCCTGGATCTGACCTGCATGGAGATCCATGGCTAGGACGCGGGTGGCCCCGGCAGCGGTGATCAGGTTAGCCAAAAGTTTGGCTGTTATGGGATCCCGTGCCTTTAACTTCCGATCCTGGCGTGCATATCCGTAATACGGCAAAACAGCGCAGATACGCCTTGCTGATGCCCTCTTGAGAGCATCGATCATGATTAATAGCTCCATCACATTTTTATTGGTGGGAGGGCAAGTAGGCTGGATCACAAAAACATCCGCCCCCCTGACACTCTCATTGATGGTTACACCGATCTCCCCATCGCTGAAGTAGGAGACCTGCACATCCCCCAGGCCAATACCCAGGTAGGCGGCGATCTCCTTCGCTAACTCCGGGTTGGCATTACCGGTAAAAATCTTTAGTTTTTTTGTATAAAGCATCACGCCGATCCCTTCCCTCGCTTTAGCTTCCTTCATTCTTCTTCGTGCTCCCCTTTTTTCCTCTTTTTCTGCCCCCAGTCGGGAATCATCACCTGTTTTGCTCGCTCAACTGCTAAACAGGCTGCAGGAACATCCCTGGTAATAGTTGACCCGGCACCAATCACAGCATCCTTCCCGACACTGACAGGAGCAACTAAATTTGTATTGCTTCCGATAAAAACTCCATCCTCGATAAATGTTTTGTGTTTATGTGCGCCGTCATAGTTGCAGGTAATGGTTCCGGCGCCGATATTAACATCAGTCCCAATAACAGTATCTCCGATATAGCTTAAATGAGGTATTTTACTCCCCTCTCCCACAGAAGAAGCTTTCAACTCCACAAAGCCCCCAATCTTTACCTGATCAGCTAAAACATTCCCTGGTCTGATGTGGGAATAGGGACCAATCTGGCACTCGTTCCCAACAGTGCTTGCTGCAACCACAGAATACTGTACAGAAACACCATCCCCCAGAAGGACACTGTAGAGCCGAGTCCCGGGACCGATCACACACCTTCTGCCTATTATGGTTTTACCCTCAAGAAAAGTAAAGGGGTAAATTATTGTATCCTGGCCGACCTGGACCCCTTTGTCCACATAAGTTGTGCTGGGATCATAAATTGTCACACCCTCACTCATCAGGCGCTCACACTCCCACTCCCGCAAGATCCGCTCCGCATCAGCCAGCTGGCGGCGAGTATTGATCCCTGCTGTTTCTATGGTGGGGGCGATCACTGCTGTAACAGGCTGGTCGGCCTCCCGCAGCAGGTGAATGCAGTCTGTCAAATAATATTCTCCCTGCTTATTGTCCGGCTGTAAACGGTGAATCGTTGTCTCCAAGGCTTCCTTTGTAAAGGCATAGGAACCTGTGTTGATTTCCTGGATTCGTTTTTGTTCAACAGTTGCATCGCTTTCCTCAACAATGGCCTCTACCATGTCATCTGCAGTTCTGATAATGCGACCATACCCTTGGGGATCCTCAAAAATGCCCGTGAGCACTGCTGCGGCAGCCCCTGTTTCCTGCCTTGACCTGACAAGTTTCGCCAGGGTTTCGGACCTCAAAAGTGGGGTATCCCCGCAGACAACCAGCACCTCCTTACACTCCGCGGAAAGGTGGGGCAGAGCTTTTAGCACCGCATCCCCTGTCCCCAGCTGCTTTTCCTGAAGAGCATAATTATACTGCGGGCCAAGGGCTTCTCGCACCATGTCAGCACCCTGGCCGATAACAACCACAACCTCAGTAATCCCTGCCTCCTCAACAGCATCCAGAACATGGCGAACTAAAGGCCTCCCGGCGGCACAATGCAGCACCTTAGGTGTCTCTGACCGCATTCTTTTGCCCTGACCTGCAGCAAGAATTACTGCTCCAACTCCCTGCATAACTTTCAACTCCTTGGATCCTGGTTTACACCTCGGTATGCGAACCCTCCGAGTTTATTCTTTCTTAATATTCGTGAAACAACAAAAAAGGGAATACCAGATTCCCCTTAATAATTAAAATCCTTGCGTGAACCTTCGCTAAAACTTTATTCCGCCTCCTGATAAGCGTTTAAGATGGCCTCCTGAATGGTCTTTCTGGTATCAGAATTGATGGGATGAGCAATATCGCGAAATTCTCCGGCCGGTGTCTTCCGGCTCGGCATCGCTATAAACAAGCCCCTTTCCCCTTCGACAATCTTGATGTCATGTACCACAAATTCATTATCGAAGGTTACCGAGCAGACAGCTTTCATTCTGCTTCCATCCTGGTTCACCTTGCGTATGCGCACTTCTGTAACCTGCATTAAATCCTTGAACCTCCCTTTAGTGCGGTCATTGTCTGAATTTGTGTATTCGCCAAGATTTATAAGAATCCTGCCTGAAAGACAAGATATTTATTCCCCGGAAAGTTCTTGTATCAATTCTAAATCCGAAGCCTTGTCCATATCCACCCCGATTTCAGGATAATCGCTGATCACAGCGCGCCCCCTGACACCAACCAACTCAGATACCCTGCGCTCAGCCACAGGCACAGTCAACTGCCCGAAAAAATAGCTCCAGAGGATCCCTAACCCCACCAGCCGCGCTAAAGCTACGGGTTTCTTGCGCAACCTTACAAATTCCTCAGCTATTGAAAGACAGCGGCTGATAATCTCTCGCCTGACCAGTAAAAGGTTCCCGCCCGTAAAGGTGCCATCCCGCAGGCTGGCATAGGTGCGCTTCACACCAGGAAAACGGCTTTCCACTGTTTCTTTCTTCACAATAGGGTAATAAAAATCCGCTTCCCGTTCAAAACACTTAGAAATGAAATCATCTACCGCTGCAGTGGTCAAAAAGGGAATGTCCCCTGTGCATGCCATTACCCAGGTGTTTGATGTGTCTAAAACACCCACTCCTTCAGCAAAACTCCTCAGGGGTGTTGAGCCCTGCTCTGCAAAAAGAAATCCAGCAGTCTGATCATAATGGGACCTGAGTTCATCGGGCCCAACCAGGACAATGCGCTCTATTCCCCGGCTGTTCTTGAGTGCCTCAACAACATAATCCACCATTACCCGGGAACCGATAGGGAGCAACGCCTTCACCGGCGCGCCCTCCTCGATCCCCCCACCACCCGCTAAAACCACGGCATCCACTTTATCCATCATCTAAACCTCTTTTCTAAAAGGTGACCCGGGAGAGATCACGGGGACGGTTCTCCTGATCTCTTTCTTCCGACCTCTGACCTCCAGCATCAAACATCTATTCCCACTTTCAACATCTCATTTCGGGCATCTATTCCCGCTTTCAACCTCTGAACGTGCACCGGGGACTGTCCCCGAGTCTGCGGGACCAGAAACTGTCTCTGACTATTTTTCCGCCCGAGCATCCCTTTTCCAACGACTAACGACCAACCACCAACCACCAACCACTAATTAGCCAACCACTAACTTATGTCCCCTTTTTTGCGCACCGCTTCCATCAAACTGTTCTCCGCATTCTCAATATGCTCCCAGGCCAGAGCCTCTGCCCGTGTGATATCGCGGTCAGCCAGGGCCTCAACAACCTTCCTGTGCTCCTCCAAAGCCACACGCATCCTGCCCGGGGAAGCCAGGGAAACTGAACGGAAGCGGTGAACCTCATCCTGTAGATTAGTCAGGATCTGAATCAAACGCTGATTTCGGCTGGCACGATAAAGGATTTCATGAAATTTCTTATCTGATTCAATAAACAGCTCGATCTCCTGCTGTTCGATAATTTCAGCCTTGCGGACCAATATCCTTTCCAGTTCTTCCAGTTCCTCTTCGGTGATCCTTTCAGCAGCCAGGACTGTGGCTAACGCCTCCAGTGCTGCCCTCACCTCGAAAACATCAGCAATATCTTTCAGAGAAATCCCCGCTACATATGCCCCTTTCCGCGGAATCATGACCACAAATCCTTCTAGCTCCAGTTTGCGGATCGCTTCCCGCACAGGTGTCCTGCTGACCCCCAGCTGTTCTGCCAGTTGGGATTCCATCAGTCGCTCTCCCGGGCGCAGGACACCGTCGATGATCGCCTCCCGCACAGCATCAAAAACCACTTCCCGCAAGGGCTTGTAGGTATCCAACTTGACAGGCAGCAGTCTCCTCTCCTTTTGATCGGCCATTTTAACCCCCTTCTCTATATCAAGCAGAAACTGTTTTACAGATAAACAGATCCAGCTGTGCATCCTCCTCTTGCAGTTTTCCCGCCGCCTGCTGGGCATCCTCCTTCTCGTTGAACAACCCGAAGACAGTGGGACCGCTTCCCGCCATCATCGCTCCCAGTGCACCCAACTGCAGCAGGCGCTGTTTGATAGAGGCTATCTCCTGGTATAAACCTGTGGTGACCGCCTCCAGGTCGTTGCCCAGCGCGCTGATCACACCTTCTCTGTCTCCTTTTTCAAGGGCATGAAGAAGTCTTGGTGTGCGCGGTTCTGTCTTCTTCATCTGGTAAAGGCCGTATATCTTCCCGGTGCTCACTTCAAATGGCGGCTTGACCAACACCACCCAGAAATCAGGTAAGGGCGGAACCCGCCTCACCCTTTCTCCCCGTCCTGCAGCAAGCACAGTTCCCCCTAAAATGAAAAAGGGGACATCGGATCCCGCCACAGCTGCGGCAGCTATGAGTTCATCCTCTGACAGGCCCATTGCATAAAGTTGATCAGCACCTTTTAAGGCTGCCGCCGCATTGCTGCTTCCACCCCCCAGACCAGCACCCCGGGGTATCCTCTTTTCGATCTCCACACTGATCCCCCCGGGCAAGTGGTGAGCAATCTCAGCCAGTGCACGGTAAGCCAGGTTATCCTGTCCATCAGGAACACCTGGAGTATTACAAGATACAGTGATCCCCGCAGGAATCCCGGTCAAACTGAGGGTATCAGCAAGGCTGATCGTCTGCAGCACCGAACTGATCTCATGGTAGCCATCCGGTCTCAAAGCCCCCACATCCAGGGTAAGATTGATTTTGGCGAAAGAGGGAAGCACAACTTCCGGAAAACAGAGGTCAGAAGCCAGAGGTCGGAGGCCGGAAAAAAAAATGTTGTCTGGCACCCGGAAACATCATTACATCACTTCACTTCGGCTCGTTTTCATTATCTGCTGGTGCCGCAACGCTACATGAATTCGCATCTGCTTTTATCCTCCGCTGGTTCCGCCAAGGCAGTAGTGGTTAGTCGTTAGTCGTTGGAAAAAGATCAACAGAATGCAGATCCTTCGTCCCTCAGACATCCGACTCCTGGTTTCCAACCTCCACATTTTAGGCGTCCACCTTTATTGTTGATGACCAGTTCCTCCAAAGAGGCCCTTTTACTTCCTCTTAATTTTACTTCTAAATCGTGAATTACACAACTGATGGTGGTTTTATAAGTGGTTAGTC
Source organism: Syntrophaceticus schinkii (assembly GCF_000946815.1). GTDB lineage: Bacteria > Bacillota > DSM-12270 > Thermacetogeniales > Thermacetogeniaceae > Syntrophaceticus > Syntrophaceticus schinkii. Next base: position 7,913 of record NZ_CDRZ01000001.1, read on the forward strand.
GTTGGTCATTAGTTGTTAGTCGTTGGAAAAGGATTTTCAGATGCACCGGGGACAGTCCCCGGTGCAGACACCCTGTTGGAAAAAGGATCTAACCACTAACCACTAACGACCAACCACCACTTTTGCCCGCCGTACTTCCTTTTTCGCTTTCTGTTCCAGGGTGTGCAGGCACTCTAAAACCGGATCCAGTTCTTCGAAGAATACAACCACCACATCACCGGGTTTTGCCTGCCGCAGGGACTCCTCAATGGCCATAACAGTATCAGGGATCAGATGCAGGTTCTCCGCAGGCATTCCAGCGCGGCGGGCACCGGTGTAGAGGAGTTTGGCGGTCTCCCCCTGTTTACGACCCCTCAGGTCCTCATCCTCACGGATATAGAGCTCCTCAAAGCCTGCCGCAGCCACTTCCCCGGCGTGAATGATCTGGTCGCTTCGCCGGTCTCCCGGCACCCCGATAACGCCCATCAGCCTGCCCCTCTCCAGTGTCCTGGCAAACTCGGCGATTTTCTGGAAAGCGGGAGCATTGTGGCCATAGTCCACAATCACAGTAACCCCTCCCACCTCCTGGATCATCAAACGCCCCGGGTTATCATCATGGTCGGCACCGAAGCTGCGCAGCCCGCGCCTGACTGCAGCAAGAGAAACCCCGCTGACATAAGCTGCTGTAGCGGCAGCCAATGCATTTTCCAGGTTGTGGGTCGCACGGCCACCCATTCCGGCCCGGATAGCCTTCAGCTTGATTAAGCGCACTGCATCCTCACCATAGCCATAAAAAACAAAGCCATTTCTAACAAAAACAGCACGCCCGCCAGCCCCCAGATGGCGACGAACCAGAACATTATTTTCATGGAGGCTGAAGTAGATCACCTGACCACGGGAGCTGTCCGCCAGTCTTGGAGCAAAGGGATCATCGGCATTGAGAACAACAAACCCGTCCTTTTGGACAGCCTCCACAACCAGCGACTTTACCCAAAAAAGGTCCTCAAGGGTTTCGATACCACCCTGTCCCAGGTGGTCAGAGGCAATATTCGTCACCACAGCCACATCAGCCCGGTCATAACCCAACCCACCGCGCAGGATCCCACCCCTGGCGGTTTCCAAAACGGCTACTTCCACTGTGGAATCCTGTAAAACAGAGCGGGCACTGTCGGGGCCTGTGGAATCCCCACTGAGGATGCGTTTGTTGTTGATGTAAACCCCTCCTGTGGTAGTGATGCCCACATTGAGCCCCTGCTGCCGAAAAAGGTGGTTTAAAATTCGAGTTGTCGTGGTTTTTCCATTGGTTCCGGTGATCGAGATCACCGGAATGCTCACCTTGCTGCCGGGAGGAAACAGGTAATCCACAAGCTCTTTTCCCACATCACGGGGTGTCCCCCTATCAGGGTGCAGGTGCATCCTGAACCCAGGAGCGGCATTTACCTCGATGATCACCCCACCATCCTCCCGCAGCGGTCTGGCAATATCCGGTGCCACCAGATCAATACCTGCAACATCCAACCCTAACACAGCTGCCGCTTTTACAGCTAACAAGCTGTTCTCCGGATGCACCTCATCTGTTACATCAGCTGCACTGCCTCCTGTGCTCAAATTGGCATTCCTGCGCAGATAAATCCGCTTTCCCGGCCCCGGGCAGGACTCCGGGTCGCAACCCTGCCTTTTCAATTCCAGCAGGGCAGCCTGATCGATCTCCATTTTAGTTAAAGGAAGATCATGCCCTCTGCCACGCCTTGAGTCCTGGTTGGCCATCTCTACCAACTCCCTGATGGTATGAACACCATCCCCTGTTACAGAGGCGGGAAAGCGCTCTGCTGCCGCCGCCATCCTCCCTCCGATCACCAGCAAGCGATAATTCCGCCCTTCTATGTATTTCTCCACCAGCACCTCTTTGTCAAATTTCCTGGCCATTCTGTAAGCATCTTTTAGCTCGCTGTCATTTATTATATCTAAGAGAACTCCCTTCCCCTGGTTGCCGCAACAGGGCTTCACCACAACAGGATAGCCCAATTCCCTGGCAGCAGACAGAGCTTCTCTGATGGTTGTCACAACCCGACCGGGCGGTACCGGCAGTCCAGCCCCATACAGCAGCCTGGCGGTGGTTTCCTTATGAGATGCCAGATCCACTGCCAGGGCTGGGGTTTCTGATGTGATAGTAGCCTGGATCCTTTTATGGCGGCACCCATATCCCAACTGGTAACAGGCGCCATCACTCAGAGAAAGAACCGGAATCCCCCGCAGGCTGCAGGCCTTGAGAATGCTCTCTGTGGCTGGGGCCGGGCCGGGTGGCAAGACCCACATCACGCAAGTGTGCCAGGTTTTCCTTCACAGGAAAGGAGCGTTCGGCCAGGAGCGCCGATATCATGGCCACCGCTGTCTTTAATGCAGCCTTTCCCAGTTCCGGGGTGCCGTACTCCAGCACCAAATCCCAGGTGCCGGGTTTATCCCCCCGCACTGTCTTGCCGAAATACACAGGAAAACCTGCCTCTGCTTGCAGTTCTAAAGCCACATGTTCCACAACATGCCCCAGGTATGTCCCCTCTTGCAGGCGTTCAATAAACCCTCCAGGGTAGCCGCGCCCACAGGTGTGACCTGTAAGCCCCGGCAGCAATCCCTGGAGAGCATCGGCAAAACCGGGCAGCTGGTCAGTACTGATACGCTCCCGGGGGGCAAAATAAAGCCGGGCCTCAAGGATCGGGGAATGACTCCAGACATTCCGGCCCTCAATGACCCGGGTTTTCAAGATTTTCACAATGAGAAGCCTCCTCGAATAGACATAGAAAGCATACCACTTCCTATTTTTTCTAATATGAGCCTGGATTATACGTCTTGCCCAAGGGGTCTTCTGTTCTTCATATCGAACCTGTAGGCGGCCGGGAGAATATGCATGATCACATTTGTCAAGGCCAGGGGCTCGTCAGGGCTTGCTGAAGAAACATTTGTTTCCTGAATCTGCTTGCCATCGATAATGGTGACCGTCTGTGACCCGATCACTTCGAAGGTGCCGTCAGGTGAAATAATAATGGCTGTATCCTCATCGATCCCCACCCCCAACACACTCAGGGATACTGCGCAACTGCAGCAAGCAGTCTGCCCAACCTCCCTCTCTGGGCGAAGTGCTGATCTACAACCACCCCATGCAATAAACCCATACCAGGGGCCATCTGTACGGTGTTTTTGCGGGGTGCTTCGGTTTCCTCCCCCTCCACAATCATTGTCTCACTCATCGCTGAGGCCCCGGCACTGGTTCCTGCGATGATGGTTCCCCTGCCATATGCGGTATGCAGGGCATCATCTACCTGGGTCCCACCCAGGATACTGGTCAGACGAAGCTGGTCTCCCCCGGTAAAGAAAATCCCGGTGGCTTGCTCTAAAGCCTCCCCTGCTTTGGCAGCGCCGGCATCCTGGCGGGTGTTCACATTCAAAACTGCCACATCCTGCACCCCCAACTCCTGAAAAATGCCGCGATAAAGCTCCCCACTGATGTGGGTTTCGCTGTAGCAGCAGTGATGACCGCCAGTCTCGCCTTCTCCCCACCCGCAAGCTCCACAAACCTTTTCAAGATCAGGCATTTGTGCTTCCTGTCCTCAGACCCTCCGATGATCACCAGGGTTCCCTTGACCTTACCGGACATCTTCATCTCTCCCTTCAATCCAGAATCGGGCAGGCATAAACCGGAGATGTTTGCATAAATTGTACCCGGAAGGGCAGGTGATACTATGTCTGCACTGCTTCCCAGCCTCTTGGCCGGGCTGGCTACTGCTATAGGGTGTTTAATAGTTCTCCTTACCAGGATCCCCGGACGCCGTACCCTGGCTGTAATGCTGGGTGGTGCCGCCGGGGTGATGCTGGCTGTTGTGATCCTTGACCTCATACCGGCATCACTGGATACAGGTACACCACTGGAAACGATAATAGGAACAGCAGTTGGAATCGGTATCCTGTGGGTGATCGACCGCGCTTTTGCCAGTCGCACGGTCACCTCACCCTTTCATCAAATTATCGCTATGAGGCGGCTGGGCTACATGATGACCATCGGCATCGCCCTGCATGACCTGCCGGAAGGGATAGCCATTGCAGGAGCCTATGCTGTGGGCGGAAAGCTGGGGCCACTTTTAGCCTTTTCTATTGCTCTGCATAATATTCCTGAAGGGATCGCCACAGCCGCCCCTCTACAGATGGGCGGCCTCAGGCGTAGTCATATTCTGTTGATCAATATTATTGTCAGCCTCTTTACACCGCTGGGGACACTCTTCGGGCTTTTCCTGATCCAGGTGTCCCCCCAGCACCTTTCATTTCTTTTGGCTCTGGCTGCCGGAGCGATGATCTATCTGATCAAAGATGAACTGCTTCCGGCAGCACAACGCATGAGCATGCTCTGGTGCTGGTGCGGTGTAATCGCCGGTTACCTTCTCCTCTGGTTTTCTCAGTTTATCGCCGGTTAACTGCGACTCAATGCCGGCCTCAACCTGTTTCAGGGCGTTTCAGGGCGATCGTCATTTAGATCGCAAGTATGGGTTAACTGCACACTTGATGATAACCGGCTTGCTCATCTGATCAGTTAACTGCGCCACTGCCAGAGCCAGGAAAGAAGAGAGCGGTCCCGGGAGTTTTCCAGCCACTCGCCGATTTTAGTTGTCAGACGAACCTGCTCCTCCGGCTCAGAACCACTGTCAATTAACAGGATTTTCTCCACCTGCTGACCCTGCTTATCCTGCTTATCCTGCTCATCCCCTGGCTTTTCCTGATCCATATGCCGGCATAAATCCTTCTCATCCTCGTCCGCAAGCTGACTGGAATCGCTGTTCGTCTCATCCCCTCCATCACCATCATCTGTCAGCTGGCACACATCGCTGTCCGGTTTTTTATCTTCCTGAAGCTGCTGGGCAGAATTGGTTATATCCACAAAACAGAGTGGGGGGAAGAGGCAGCACCACCAGTTCTTACCCTCCCCTTCTCCCAGCACAATCCTGAGAGACTGGTATCTCCCCTCCGGGAAGGTCAGCGGGCCATAGACACGGACAGGAAAGTCATAGTCTCCATAATAAACCTGCACCTGATCACTGCAGCCATTGATGCGCAGGGTTTGGACAGCCACTTCCTCAATCTGAGGCAGTTTATCCTGGATGATGACAGCTGCCTCTTGTTGATCCTGTACACCTTCAAGATTCGGACGCAGGTAGTCAAGAACAGCATCCCGCACCTTTAATTTTAGTTCCTGGTCAGCACTTTGATCACTTTTAGCCACAACATGAAAGCGAACCACATCTCTGCAAATCTGCCTGTCCTCCCCCGGATCCCCGTCTTTTACAGGTGCCAGGGCCAGTGTCGCAAAAATTGCAAACCCGAGAAAAAGAATAATTCCGAAGCGGATCATCAATTTTTTCACCGTTAATCCCATCCTCTCTCCCAAAAAGCAATCTTTGCACCCCATTATTTCCATATTTTGCTTTCTTAAACATGGGGTCAGGCTTGAGTAATTTACTTACTGCTCGTGAGGCTTATTTTATTGTCCGACGACAAATCCCCAACCCGTAAAATAGAAGTCAGAGACCGAAAGGCTGAAGCCTGGACTATCCAGGGGCTGCCTTGTACGGACTTGGGAAACCAGCACATATTGTCCTGGCTCCGGTCATCTCTCGTAAAAAACTTCAAAAGAACCATCCCTTAATCCAACTCTATTCCAACTAAAGAGATGGATCAGAAGAACCGTGAGTCTGTGTAAAAAGTGCCAAACTGGGTTTGAACACCGCAATACATAGGTTTGTTCACTGCAAGGCATGCCATATGGATTATTCCCACAGTCTGCCGTCCCCTTGATCCAAACGAAAAAACCCTGCTTACAGCTTTCACTGCAAACAGGGTTTGCGATAAATAAACTTTTCTACGGATCACAGGGTATGATCAGCACCGAACCGATCTGAAGATTATAGGGATCAACCCCGGGATTGGCAGCAAGGATATGATCAACACTGACATGATACCTCATGGACAGCTTCCAGATGGTATCCCCTGCCTGCACCACATGCTCGAAGGGGCATGGCGGCGGTCCTGGCGGTACTGGCGGTGCCGGTGGTATTTCCTCACAGATCACCACGAAAATCTGAACGGTATCCACTACCCGGGCAGTCAGATTAAGCACAATTTCCAGAATAACCTTCCTGCTGCTGTCTGCCGGACGGCCGGCCACATGCTCTACTGCTGCCCGCACACTGACATTCATCTCCGGTGTGGCACCAGGTATCGGTATGAAATTGCGGAACTTCAACACAGCATCAACATGGTGCACCGATTGGTCGGGCATATCGCTGACATAAAGAACCTGGGCCTCGATCTTGCCGCTGACAATCACCTTATCCTTAATGATGACAATGTCTTCCGGCAGGACCTCCACCTTGTGTACCTTCACATCCAGAACCTTGGTTACACCCGGTTTTTCATAGGGAACAACCAGCTCATCCCTTACATTGGCCTGGGTGTGATCCTCACCGACCACATTGTCAACCCTGAGCAACTCTCGGGTGGTCTCCACACCGATCAGGTCAACAACAACATCCAGCTGCCTCGGCTCAGTAACCTTAGCTGTCATATCCATGATCACTTCTACACCGACTGTACAGGGATCCACCACATCAAAGCTGACATGGGTAATGGTTTCTTCGACCGTAACATTCATCCCCGGTTGAGCCCCGAAGACTTCGATAAACTGGGTAAAATGGATCGTCCCGTGCATGTGATGAACAGGCTGGGTAGCCATTGCAGCCACATAGATGACCTGTAAGGTGATATCCCCCTCTATGATCACTTTGTTCTCAATAACCTTTTTATCGGTGATAGTTATACTGGCATCTACATCCAGGACCTTTTCTACCGGGGGCTTCTCCGGGGGCACCCGCAGTCTCCCGGAAACCATGGCCTGGGCACTGCCTTCAGCGATCACTTCTTCCAAGCGAAGACTTTCTGTGACAGCCTCTACCCCAGGGGGTGGTTCTACCATCAGCGTAATCTCTTCTAATTGTGTTACCTTTGCAAAGACGAGAATAACAGCAGTGATCTCGAACATATGTGGACGCCCGGATTTGACCTTCCCCTGGATATCCTCAACTTTTACTTTCGTCCGTACAGTCATCTCCGGCTCTGCACCGTCTATCTCCACAAACTGCGTAAATTCCAGACGCGCATGAGTATGATGAACCGGCTGGCCAGGGGCATCAGCGACATAGACGATCTGCAGATTGAGGTAACCCTCAATGATCACCTTGTTTTTAATAACCTCTTCCTTGGTTATCTTGACTGTCTTATCTACAGAAATTATCTTCTCGATCCCCGGTTTTGGCTTCGGCACATGAAAATCACCCTGTACAACAGCCTGTTTTGACATTTCTCCGACTACATGTTCCAGCTTTAATGTCTCGCAGCGAATCATCTCTTCTCCCTCCTTTTCCAGGCACATTTTTCTGTAATATAATATGCCAGAGGGATAAAGAGAGTGTATTTGTTCAATAAATAAGCTGCTACAGGAAGTTGCAGCAGCTTTTGGCATATTTTGACACCTTTGAAAAGGATATTTTGACATCGATCTTTCAGGTAATTCGACATCTAACCCCGGACGCTCGCGTGCAAGGGGGACAGTCCCCTGTATACATTCCAGACCCCCGACTTCTGGTTTCTGACCTCCGCATTTTGGGTTGGTCGTTGGAACAAAAAATGCCTTGCCTGAAATGAATCGTTGCTTTTTTGTGCTGTGATCTGAGACAAAAAAACGTCCACTCTTGATGTTCAGCTTCCGATTTCCGGTCTCCGGCTTCTGTCTTTCGAGTTGGTCGTTAGTGGCAGGAAAAAGATTGCCCCGTTGGAAAAGAAACCGCAAGAACCATCTCTGATTGTTCCACTGTTCCATAAAGCAAAGGCGGCCGCGATAGCCAATAATGGCGCCAGGCACTAACTTCTAACTTCCGTTCATAGCGGCACCGCAGGAGGATGAAAGGTGACAGAGATCCGTCCCCTGTCACCATAAATGAGATGTGGGAAGTGAGAAGTTGGAAGTGGGAATAAATACCGAAGCAAGCCTGGCCCCGGTATTTAGACGCCGATGAACATCTGGGTAAACATCATCCCATATGGACCCTCCTGGATGATGCCGATGCCGATATGAGTAAATTCAGGCTTCAATATATTGGCACGGTGCCCATCAGAATTCATAAGAGCGTTATGAGCCCTGTCCACTGTACCTGCACCGGCAATATTCTCTCCCGCCCAGCGGTAAGTCACCCCGGCATTTTTCATCATGTCAAAAGGAGACCCGTAAGTGGGTGACTGGTGGCTGAAATAGTTCTTGTCCACCATATCCTGACTTTTTAAGCGTGCCAGACGCACCAGCCTTTTATCCACTGCGAGAGGCTTCAGCCCAACCTTTTGGCGTTCCTGGTTGACGAGATTAACCATCTGCTGTTCATACTGGGTCAATGTGATAGAATCTGAACCAGGTGCGGGTTCCGGATTCGGCTGAGGCTGCGGCTGTGGATCTGGCTGTGGATCTGGTTGCGGCTGTGGTTCTGGCTGTGGCTCCGGTTGTGGCTCCGGTTCCGGTTGTGGCTGTGGCTTCGGCTCCGGCACCGGCTCGGGTTGTGGCTGTGGCTGTGGCTTCAATCCCGAGCGAATAATTTTGAAATCATCTCCCGGGAAAACCTGTTTGAGAATCCTCGTCAGCACCTGGTCACTGAGACTACCCTGGTAGTAAACATACCGCGTTGCCGCAAAAGCAGTCACAGGAAGCAGAGCCATCAGCAAACCGACAAGCAGTACAGATATGGAGTATCGCAATTTTTTGGGGATCATCCTGGTTTTTCGGCTCCTTTCAAGTAATTTAGACATTATTATACTGGCATATCGGTTATTTTGGCGAAGTTGTTATTTCCCCTTTATCTGGTATAACAAGAAACCAGGCGACCAGGACACACTCATAATCTTTTTTTTAGACATTTATGACCTATTGCATAATTATGATAATTTAGGCCTTTTATCCTTTTGGTTATGGGCGGCTGCCAACCCATCCTCATATCCCTTCTGGTACCCCTGATCCCACCCCTGATCAAAAACTATATCAGCATCCTTTTTCCCCGCCGCATACCCTGACTCCAGGCCCTCTAAATAACCCTGTTCCCTGCCCTCCTTCCTGCCACACTTAGCCCCTTCTGCACTGCCAGCCTTATAGCCTTCGGCAAAGCCATCCTTACGCCCATCTTTGTAACCGCCATCATAACCACGTCCGTAAATGTGTTCGAGAAGCCACAACTGTTCAACACTTTTGGCCTTGCCCATACTCAAACCCCCTTAATCTGCTGTGCTCCACTGCCCCATCATGATAGACGCTAAAATGAACCCCCAAGCTCAGCACCCGCTCTGAATGGCCTTCTGCCCGATCGGGATAGACATCCATGCCGCCCAGCCATGCGCCGGCAGAGGATGAAAACAGAGGCTGAAGTCATGTAATGTTATGATACCAGCACAAGGTAATCTTTAAAAACCTTCGACTTCTTTTGGATCAGGCAGCTTTTTTCCAACGACCAACCACCAACCACTAATTTGGCCTCCGACATTCAGCAACCACATCCGGCATCCGACATTTATTTTCCGCTAAAATCCTTTCCCGGGCGCCGTTCAGGACGATCAGGTTTTTCTTCCTTCTCTGTTGCTTCCCCAGCAAGAGAAAGCAAGGTAGTAAGCATCTGTGGATTTACCTTTTTCCCGGATTTTTGGAGCAAACTCGTCAACATCTCAGGCCCCGGTTTTTGCCCCTGAGACAGCATACCGGTAAGCATTCCCATAACATCCTTCCCCACAGCCCCTGTTCCTGTGCCCACCTGTTCCTGTGCCAGGTTCATAATGCTCATTAAGGTAAACAGAGATAAAACAGTAATGGTTCCTGGGAGATCCGCCTCTTTTCCATCCAGGTTCTGCAGCGTCTGGGCCATCAAAGAAAAAATACTCACATCCCGGTTTCCCAAATCTTCCTCCTGACTCAAAACACCATCCTCCTTCACTAAAATGCATTCCCTTCATTGTATTCACCAATCACTTACAGGTTACTGACCAGCCGAGTTACTCTTTTTGGAAGACCACCAGGCCCCCCTAAATGGGGATCACAGGGACGGCAGACTGTGTGATAACTCCCAAAATCACCAGTTCAGCGGTCAGAAGTGGGGGTCATAACTGAAATAGCGGGTAATTGGTGTTCCTTATCCCTAAAAACAACCGGAATTTGATCGTAAGTGGGGGGACGGAAAAGGGCGCAATGGTTTTTACACAGTCTGACGGTTCTCTTGATCCACACAGTGTGACCTCTTTCGGATAAGGCATTTCTTATTCCAACGACCAACCACCAACCCGAAAAACGGAAGCCTGAGACCAGAAGTCGGAAGTCTGAAGTCTGAAGTGTTCAGGAACTGCCTTGTGTTACTAAAGGGCACACACAACCCGGCGATCTTTACGATTGCTTTAGATAATTATTCCAACCACCAACCACTAATTTTCCAACCACTAATCTCGCCAGTCATGGTTCTCCAGCCTGGATTGCGTAACCCTTTCAGATACCAGGTCAATCCTTTTTCCAACGACTAACCACCAACCACTAATTTGCCAACCACTAATCCACACTTCCTCCCAGGAGTTTCTGCGCTTCAGATTTGATGAGATCGCTCCCCTTTTGTAGAGCATCCTCCACAGCAACACCTACCAGTTCCTCCAGTTGAGGAACATTACGCGCCAAACGCGGGTTGATCTTGACTCCTAGCACCTGAAATTTACCGCTGATCAGGATCCTTACAGCACCATTTCCGCTGATACCCTCTACCTTTTTGCCTTCCATCTGTTTTTCCATTTTTTTGAGAATCATTTTTATTAAGTTCTGTGTGATGCTGGATGCTTCAGGGACTGGCATCATACTTTCCTCCCTTTTCCGTCCGGGCTGCCTGCAAAATCTGAAAGAAGGAGTAAAATTAAGATCAAGAATAGTGTAAAAGGATTGGCTTTCTTTTTTTCCCCGTCACCAAAAAACCGCCGGGAATCCCCATTTAGGGAGTTTTGTAAAGTAATAATATAATTTTGTGCGGGTTCGCTGGAAAGCAGCTTTAAAAATTCATCGAGAAGATCCGCCACCTTTTCACCCTGGGGTCCCAAGTATGGACGAAAACTTTTTAAAACCTGCACTGCATCTTCATCATATAAAACAACTGCCATCTGCCTCACCCTCCTTTATCTTTTATCCTTAATGAATAAGAGGCCACTCCGCATTTACGGTGTGGCCTCCACAGCAAACCCGGATTTAAGGATCACCGAAAAAAGTAGAATCAGTATCAAGAAAAGAATCAGTTCGAAATTGCCAAAAAAGGCTTTTGCCTTTTGCTTGTGCCATTTATCCTTTCCCCTCGTTGCTGGTTGGATTTGTGGATTGGTGCCCTGGTATTGTTGACAAATACCGGGGCACCTTGTAGAGCATCAGAGCGTGTTGTTGTTTATGGATCACCGAAGAATAGCAGAATCAGAATCAGGAACAGAATAAACGCCCAGCTGCCAAAACCGCCGCAACCAAATTGTTTGGCTTCCATCAATATCCCTCCTCACCATTGAAGACTCGCATATCCCACAATCACTTTTGCTTTTTTATGGATCACCGAAAAAGAGCAGGATAAGAATCAGAAAGAGAATAAGAGCCCAACTACCACCGAAAAACCCCTTGCCAAAGCCAAATTGTTTGGATTCCATCAATATCCCTCCTCACCATTAAAGATTTCATCTGTCTTAGATGTCTGACGCCAGAGGTCTGATGTCGGAAGTTTACACAGCAACTCTATAACCGATTCAACCGATGTTTTCAGCCTCTGATGGTATTGCCACATAGTGGCATGGGTGTACTGATTCTAGCCGTCCCCGAAGAAAAGCAAGATCAGAACCAGGAAGAGAATAAACGCCCAACTGCCACCAAAACAGCCCTTGCCAAAGCCAAAGCCCTTAGACTCCATATTACCCCTCCTATCTCAGATACGGGTCTCATCCCATCGGAACCAGCCCGTTTGAGCTTTTCTACACCATAATATGTTGCTTTAGGAAAAGTGTTACACCAGCTCGGGGATTTTTCAACCCCACTGATTGGCACACTGTTATTTCTTATTGCCAGCAAGTCAAGCCCCTACTATTGCTTTCCCACTGGTTAAACCAGTGGGAAAGCAAGATGCCGGACAAACAAAAGGGTACCCGGATCCCTCCAGATACCCTTGATCTGTTTAGCCATCACCGAAAAACAGCAGAATCAAAATCAGGAACAGAATAAACACCCAACTGCCACCAAAAAAACCCTTACCAAAACCAAAACCTCTTTCTTCTACTTCTGCCAAGGCAAACCCTCCTTTATGCATATGACTTGTAATCTGTGGGAAAATAGCGCCAGGGAAGAATTGTTACTTCTCTGGTATCCCCATCCCATAATATGTAGCTGCTAACGCAATTGTCACCTAATTTACTTAATCCTCAAGTAGACACCCATGCCGCCTGATGGCAAGTACCATCAGTAATCTTTCGGGTAAGGCATTTTATTCTGACGACTAACCACTAACCACTAACCGCCAATTTGGCATCCGACCTCTATTTTCACGGTAGATCCCAGGCTTGTTCCGCTTCTATTTTGTCTTCTGATTTTTCTTCTGATTGCACACCGAACAACATCTTTGCCATTGGAGCATCCGCCAAGAACAACAGGGCTTGCAACAAAAAGAGAGTTGCCGGTTTGGATTCTTTTTGAGATATATCAGGCATTGTTAATGCCTTAAAGCCCTCCCCTGGCCCTAAGATTCGTAAAGAGTCCAGCGTTTTTTTGGCCGGCTCACTGTGGAGTAACTCCAGTAAGCTTTCCAGGGCTATAAGGCACCCATTACCATGAGGACCCAAGTATGGTCGGAGACTTTGGACAAATAAAAGTGCATTTTCATCATAGGAAACGCCGGCCACCATAAATCCCCCCTTTTATCATTTTGTTAAGGCAGTTATAAAGCAGTTGCTGAGTAGAACCGCAATAACTGACCTGCATCCGCACTAAAACAATTATCAAGGATCAATACATAACAAGATCAAAATTAGGAAGAGGATTATCCAAAAACAGCTAAAAAAGCCCCCTTTTCCGCAGCGTCCCATATTTAACTGCCTCCTTTCCAACGCCAATCCGGCTCAATTTTTGGGAAAAAGCCAATTAGGCTTCTCTGTCCATAATATGGCTTTACGCCGGAAGTGTTCCTCTAATACAGCAGTCTTTTTATGTCCGGGAGGGCCATCTCGGCAGCTCGGCGCCCGCGCTCTAACAGTTCTGTAACCCGACCAAAATCATCCAATTCAGCATCAAGTGCCAGGGGCTCAATAACGAGATCTGCAGAATCGAGATCAAAGCGGGTGCCCTGCAGGTTCATGATGTTGATTCCCCGCTGGACCACCTGGATCAAGGACTGCGGTTCCTGTACACTCCCTTTCTGTTTCAAGCTCACCCCTATAACTTTACGAGAGCCCAATAGCCGTGCTAAGGGCGCGGGTACCATCTCCAAGAGTCCCCCATCTGCAAGGAGTGTCCCTTGATAGGGAACCGGTTCAAAAACCCCGGGAATGGCGCAACTGGCCTGAACCGCCGCTCCCAGGGGCGCTTTTTGAAAAAAAACCGTTTCCGGCAGCTGTGGCAGCGAAGAGATGTTGGAAAACACCACTTTTTTCCCTGTGATCAGGTCAACTGCTACCACACCGAAGGGCATGGCTATTTCGCTGAAACAGTTTTTCTTTGTTGTTTTTTCTACCAACTGCCCGATTTTTTTCCCGCTGAACAGTGCCCTGGGTATGGCATCCAGCAAACTGGCCATATCCCGCAGATTACTCAATAAAAACTGTATGAAGGAGTGGGGATTGAAGTTCCAGGCAAAAATATCCCCTTTGTTCAGGTTTTGAGACAGTTCACGCAGAACAGACAGGTTAACCCCGGCGGCATAAAGTGCCCCGACAATGCTTCCGGCGCTGGTGCCGGTAACCACATCCGGAACAATCTCATTTTCCTCCAGAACCTCCAGCACACCGATGTGTGCCACCCCCAGGATCCCCCCACCCCCCAGGGCAACACCCAGCCGCTTTCGCCTCATACCAAATCAACACCTAGCTTATCCAGGACTGCCTGAATGGGGTTGAGGACAGTGAACTCATTAGAACCGGCAAAAAGCAGCCCTACAGCTTGATTTTCCTGATCCAGCACTATGGAACCGCTGTCTCCGGCCAATGACTTCATCTCTGTCATTATCTGGTCCTGGAACCTCACCACATCATCGCTGTGGCCCATGCTTACATTTAAAGTAACATGAACGGCTGTGACCTTCCCTTCTGTAATTCCGGAGGTGCGCCCGCTTTTTTTAACCGTCATGCCAGGCTCCGCATCTATAATCCCGTTCACCTTGCCGAATTCGATGATCTCTGGAGTAATATCCTTGGGGTCCACCGGGCGGGCAAGAGCACAGTCAACCATATTCGTCGCTCCCAGCTTTTCTAGACGCATCCGGTAATGTGGACGGAAGGCGTGAATCACGGCATTGGCAGCCCGGACACCCATCACTGCCATTCTGCAGTCTGCACTCCTGCTGAACCTTTGAATAGGAATAAACCGTTCCAGGTGGCCGATGAGATCCTTTTCCGATCCACCATCATAGACCCCAGGTTGGTAAACCGGATCTCCCTTCCCTGCTCTCCTATCCACACCGTCAGAGGCGTTGGCCAGAACATGATTATTAGATAAAATCAGCAGTTCACCGGTTTCGCGGTCACGCACTACAGCACCGAAGGTACCGGCAGTCACCTTAAAATGCCCGATGCTGGAACCAGGAGCCGCGGGGCGCTGCCTATCCATCCTCCCCAGGAAGCGCACCTCGCCCACTTCAATCACATCTGTGCAGTGACGCCCAACTCGCCGGGGGATACATTCATCTACCCCCAAAGCCTCTGCAGGCACTTTCTTCTCCACAAAAAATATGACAGCCGGCTCGTCCGTATCCTGCCGGCCTCGCTTTTTGTACCCGATTCCCATCCCGATGACATTGGGCAGCTCAGTATAGCGTTTTTTGGCTACCCCTAAAGAACGCAGCAGTTTCCGCATCTTCCTCCCCCCTTGTTTTTGTCAATCTAGTATATTCAGGGGAAAGGTCATTTGGTGTCACTAACCACTAACAACCATTCTGCATAAAATAGAGGTCAGATGCATAAAGTTAGCCCCTGAACTCACCCCTCATCTTGAGCATAATGTTAGATTTTTGGAGATTGCAGGGAGTGATTGGGGTATGATGCCATAAAATTGTGGAAGGAAGGTGTTTAATCAATGAAAAAAGAAGAACCGCGCAAATTTTCCCCGGAGGAGTCCGCCCCCATTATCAAGAGGCAAACCAAGTTCAGTCAGCAGCGGTTGTGGAATGTTGTTGAAGATATGAAGGAAAAGGAAAGAAACCAGCTCTTAAAGGACATAAACTCCTGCCTCAAAGCAATTGAACAGAGGCTTGAGCGCATAGAAAACTTATTCCGATATAAACTCTTTGACGCTGAAACCGAAATCATAGATGAATAAGCACACTTGATACCAGTCTTTTATACAGCAACACCACCAACGATTTACAATAAAAAAAGGGCAAACCATATGCGGTTGGCCCCTTTTTATTTTCCCTGTTAGTTTTTTATGAATCGCTAGTATTACCGTTACACTCGGGAATCCTCTGGGGAGGGCCGAATTCCCTTTTCACAACAATATCCCGATCCCTGGCCAATCTCCCACCGTAAGGCCGGATGGCGGATACCAGCAGGTTTTCATGTTTCCACAGCTTATCGACAAATTTAAAAGTGATTCTTACTCTGGGATTTACTGTATCGATAATCTCACAGCTTTGAATTTCAATATCCAGGCAGGAGCCATCTATTTTTCTGATGATCTCCTGGAACTCCCTCCTGCCTGCGGCTGTATTGGGAAAACCTGCACCACCGGGAAAGGTGAAGAAATCGAAGAAATTGCATTTTCGGGTAACCTCTGTCTGACAAACCACAAATGTGGTGTCACACCTGACGATGGCCTGGAAACCAATCCTGATGTCAACTCCAGCACAATCATCCTGCAGTTCTTCGCTGGCACAGGTTACAAATGCCTCACAGCTGATAGGCACAAAGGGACCTACAACAGTACCGCGGCAAGATGGTGTGCCATCACACACACATACCGGAATATCCACGGTCTGGTTGTCTCTGGCGCAGATCAAGAGCACATCCTGGACACAGATCATATGACATTCACAGACTAAATCTGCTACCGGTCTGGTAATCCCCCATCTGGCCCTGTTGGAAGAGGTCAATACAGCAGCGCACACCGCGCAGTCCCCCTGAACTTCTTGACTAACTAAGGCTTCCCCTTCCTGTACCTGAATATCTGGATTGCAATCCTTGCAGTCACTCATAGATCATACCTCCCTATTTTGATTACATCGGGTTCCGTCTCTGGCTATCACAGCCGTTCTTGGTTCCCATATTTTACTAATATTATATTGCGCTGCTGACAAAATGTTACTGTTCTTTAGAATAATCCCCATGATTTACCTTATGGCAGCCTGCCGTTTTTCGGCCTGCCTCACCCGCCGCCTCCGGAGTTATCATTGAGAGTCGACGATACAGCACCTTCGCTTTTCGGCACAACAAACTCGCTGATCTGTATTTTGTCATCCTTTACAACTTCAACTTCAGCTGAAAGCAGGTTTTTTGCAGAGCTGCCCATCATATCCCTATCCCGGCTTGACCCGGACTGTTTGCTTTTCTGCTCTTCTTTGGGTTCTGGATCCGGATAGGCTTGATACTGTTCGTTTATTTCCATTGGACCCCTCCTCACTGTAATTAGAACCCCCTGATATTTCCTCTGCCGGATATTATATGTATCTGCTGTCAAAGGGTGCTTCTCCGAAAGTAACAGCTATCACCGGCAACAGCCGCGCTACCTGTCTTTCCGCAAGAAAAAACCCTCCGGGATAATTCCCGAAGGGTTGGTATTGTTTATAATACTGCCCGGTCATCCCCGGGCTGCTGCTATTTTTATTTCTCCACCGTCGCGACAGACAGTCAATTCCACACTTTCTGTAAGCACATCAGTATAGCTGAATGAAATACGCCGCTGGGTTCTTTTTTTCGTCAAGCTTTATGACAAAAATGTTGGGATAGGTGCGTTCCAGGACTCCCTCTCGCTCAACGACCCTGTTTCTGCCCTTGAAAGACTTAAGCTTCACTCTTGTCCCCACAAAGGTCTCCAGGTCCTGCTTGATCTCTGCAAGCACTTCTTTGGTAGCCATGAGCATCACCTTCTCATTTTTTACATCTAAAAAATACTTCACAATATTATATCAGCACAGCACCTGGCAGTCAATCATTATTTTACTTTTGCTGGGTTTTTTAATATTGTGTAATTGGTGATAGTCACCGTGTTGGGATTTTTAATACTGGGGACGTGATCACTGTAACCGGTGACAGTCACCGTGCGGAACAAGTGAATAAAGGGTACTGCTTTTGAATTTTACTTTTGCTGGGTTTTTTAATACTGGGGACGTGGCAATCCGAGTCTCATCTTCCCCCTGGTTTGGACCCCCCCTATCCCCTCGATACCCATTTCCGCCTGCTCCAAAATATCCAGGAGTGAAATCTTTTCATAAATAGATGCGTAGGCCAACCTCTCTGCAATAAACACGGGATCGAGCACATCGATCATAATGCGCCCCGGGCGCTGGCGAAATTTGCTCCGGCATCGATCAATGCCTCAAAATGGGACTGACAGCCCCCGGCAACGATAATCAAGTCATCCTTATTTGCCTCGAATTCCCGGGCACGTGCAACCGCATCTATAAAGTGTTTGGAGTTGCGATAATAATCCATATTTAGGTAATCCTGTACCCCCTTTTTGACAGCATCATGACCGGTAAGAACAAGGATATCTGGGCGGTTCTCTTTTAGATATTTGACAACGGCATCAGGCTGCTCCCATTCAGGAATATGTACAACCTGGCAGGGAACCGCCAACCGCAAATAAGTTTTCAAACAGCGGTCACAGTACATACGATCACCTTCTAGATGCAGCACCTTGCCCGGCAACGGTTCAAAAAAATTACGCTGCTGCTCCTGCTACCTGTATTGATAGGAATCTTGCGGGTGCGTGACTGTCTTTTCAGCGCCCTTCTAATATAGCTCTGCTTTTTTCTGAGAAAGTCGCTCTTCACTTGAACAACCTCATTGTCATTTTTTTTCTCTAGATCATGCAAAGGGGCACTGGCATATAAACGCACAAACATTCCCCGCAGTAAGGCAGACTGTTGGTGCTTATCTTTAACTACTTTCTCCACACGGAAGAGGATATCTCCACTGTAGGAGCTGCGCGCAACAACATCCCCTGGTTTAATCTCTTTGATCACCATCACCCCCCTTTCCATCTATTTCCTGTCACATCTTATGCAGCCCAAACCCCACGGGTGACTGTCATCAAATAGCCAAATCTGTATATACCTGTCTATACAGATTTCGCCTTCCGGTAACTGTCAGCAAATAGCCGAATCTGTATAGACAGGTTGAACTTCCCAGGTGGCCAAACACCGCCCACAAACCGGAGGTCGGATATCGGAGAATAAGCGGGGCAGGGGATTGTACTACAGGGCGTCTTGGATGTCGGCAACTTGGACTCTATTGAAAAATCGGCGGCATCGGTATAGTATACAAAAGGGCCGTCCCCCTGTCACATTCGCAAAGGTTGTCTGAAAGGAGCGTGATCTAACAAAATGAAACTGAGAGGACACCATTTGGTCTGCCTTCACTTTTATCGGGGTGAAGGGTACTCACCTGATTATGTGGAACACCTGTGGAAAGTGGTTAGGCATGCAGAGGAAGGGGAAAAGGTTGAAGTAATCTCCGGTGCGGATGATATCTGTAAGGCTTGTCCCTATCTGAAGGGTGAGCATTGTGGGCACAAGGATGAAGCAGATGAAGAGATTCAGAAGCTGGACAAACTAGCATTGGACTTCCTTGCAGTAAACACCGGTGACCATGTTTCCTGGTCCGACCTCCGCAAAAAAGTGCTATCAGCCCCAAAAAGCTGGTTTGACTCGTTCTGTGCAGACTGTGATTGGTTCGATCTATGCAACCGCATCCGAGAACAATGATCAGGTTATACTAAACCTAAAAAGGATGGTACAGCTGTGTTCCAGCCGGAAAGGGTTTTCTTTGAGAAAGACGCACTCTCCTACTCCCTGGGGAAGGAGCTGTACAGCTACTTTCAAAAAAAAGGGGTCGAGGTGAGGTTTACTACATCTCACAACCGTGTGACAGGCATTCCTGGTAAAAGTGTTCGGGAAAAATTTTTTCGGGCGAAACGCACCCTTGTGGTAGGGTTGAGAAAAAGCAAAGAATTCGCCACCTGCCGCCCATCTGCACACTACCAGCTGCCCCTGGCCACCGGCTGCCCCGGCTCCTGCGAATACTGCTACCTGCATACAAACCTGGGGCGCAATCCTTATATCAGGATCTATGTCAACCAGGATGAGATCTTAGAAAAAGCAGAAAAATATATCAGTGAACGCCTGCCGGAAACCACCATTTTCGAAGGGGCGGCTACCGCGGATCCCCTCTCAGTGGAGGCCTACTCCGGCGCCCTGGCAAAGGCCATCACATTCTTTGCAGACCAGGAAAATGCCCGCTTCCGCTTTGTTACCAAGTTCACCGATGTTGATCCACTGTTAGCACTGGAACACCGGAATAAAACCCGCTTCCGTTTCTCCATCAATACTCCCCAGGCGATTGCAGAATATGAATGCGCCACCCCACGGCTGGAGGCACGCCTCCAGGCAGCGGAAAAGGTTGCTGCTGCAGGATATCCGTTGGGATTAATGATTGCACCCATCTTTGCAGAAGGTGACTGGAAGCAGGATTATACAGCCCTGCTGGAGAAACTGCAGCCCTTTGCCAAACACGCGGATCTCACCTTCGAACTGATCACCCACCGTTTCACCGCACGGGCGAAAAAGGTGATCCTGGAGCTTTTCCCGGAAACAAAACTTCCTATGGTGGAAGAGAGCAGAACCTTTAAATGGGGACAGTTTGGGTACGGGAAGTATGTCTATCCTAAAGAGATGAAGGCAGAGGTCGAAGCCTTCTTTCGGAAAGAGATGGCCAGAAGATTCCCCCTTGCCAAGATCGATTACTTCGTCTAACCACTCACTTCGTATACTTGTCCGCAACAGTAGATGCGCCACAGGAGTACGGCTTGATCTTAGCATCGAAACCGCTTCCGGTAATCATACCCACGATGTCGCGTATCATTTCCTTGGTCTGTCCGTTTTGCCCGATGTCCAGGTGAATCTCCAGGTTCAGTTCGGTGTGCCCTTTTTCCGCCAAATCTTGGGCCAGCTTACTGGCAGTCTCCAGGCTGGTAGCAGCCTCCATAAAGATCCGCTGCCGCAGGCTCTTGATGTTATCATAGACCCTGCGTTTGTAGTAATAGCGCGCTCCCTTACCTACCCTGTGCACTACCACAGCAGTAACAAAATGCGTCTCCTCCCGTACCTGAGAATCTGTTCCAATGATGATTTTGTAGGTGAATTCCGGTTCCTCTACTACATAAACCAGGAGATCATCGACAACCTCATCCCAACTCATTGTTCCTTTGGTTGGACTAATGAAGTGCATTGTTCTTCCTTCCTTTCCTGTGAGTACGCCAGCGCATCTGCCAAACGGGAAAATTCTACAAGATCAAGAGTTTCCCCTCGGCGTTCCGGAATTATCCCAGCCCATTCAAAGATATTATCTCCTTCCGGGTCCCAGAGATCTGCCTCCCGGAGAGCATTGCGAAGCATTTTGCGGCGGTAGCGGAAAGCAGCACGCACCACCTTAAAAAAGATTTCCTCATCCTTGACACTTACTGCAGGCTGCTGCCGCGAGGTCAATTTGATGACAGCTGATGCCACATCAGGAGGCGGACAAAAGGCATGCGGCGGTACCTGAAAGAGGAATTCGGGATCTGCCAGGTACTGTACAGCAACTGACAGTGACCCATACTCCTTCCCTCCGGGGCAGGCGGCAATGCGCTTCGCGACCTCCTTCTGCACCATAAAAACTAAGAGTTCCTTACGGAACTCCCCATACAGCAAACGCATGATCAAAGGACTGGTAATATAGTAAGGGAGGTTCCCCACCACCTTACAGGGACCTGTGAACGCGGAAGCATAATCCTTCAATAAGCCCCCAAAATCAACCTTACGGGCATCCCCCTCCACTAACCGAACATTATCGTAATCGCAGAGGATTTCCTCCAGCAGGGGAAAGAGAGCGCGGTCAATTTCCACAGCAATAACCAAACCCGCCCGGCGCGCCAGTGCTGCAGTCAAGATTCCCAGTCCGGGGCCGATTTCCAGCACAACATCATTTTTGGTAAGCTCAGCCGCAGAAGCAATGCGTTCTACTACCTGAGTCTGCCAAAGAAAGTGCTGCCCCAGCCCTTTTTTCGGTGTAAGACCGTAGTTCCTTAAAAGTGACTTTAAAGCTGTTGGAGATGCAATATCAGCCATTCCCCTGCCTCCGATTGTTTTTATTATACTATAAACAGATCAGCACACCAAATAAATGACAGTTGCTTATTCTTTTTCCGACATAAAAAAACCCGGATACCTCAGTCCGGGTTAACAGCGATATAATAAGGTTTCCAATCATTCCAATATATAAACCTTAACAGTGCGAACACCCCACCTGCGGCACTCTGCCTCTGAAGGGAGAAAAACATCGATCCGGTTGCCTTTGATGGCCACCCCCCACATCGAGTGCTCTTCCATACCCATAACCATCCACATACAGGCGAGTCCCTAAAGGGATCACCCGTGGATCAACAGCAATCATCCCCCTTGCAACCTTGTGTCCTGTTGCCGTGTAACTCCCGGTACTGGGGCCATAGGCAGTAGCCCTCATCTGTAGTGATTTCCGGAAACGGATCACATTACCCCCGCGGGAGATCGAAGAAGTAGTGCCATAAGCAACAATCCTGCTCACAGGAGCCCTTACTACCTGCTCCTGGATGGTTTTCCTGGCAACTTCCTTTCCATCCTCATAAACCACCTGAATCTGACGCTCCCCCTCTCCAGGAGTACCCTCACGAACCACACGCTGCTGTCCTTTCACCAGAGAGGAATCGGCTTTTCTCTCACTGGCTGCAGGGATTGAGAACTGCTCTGTGATAGTATCTTCGACAACCCGAGTCACCCGAATCTCACAGTCAGGCTCTACAATAGAATCAAGTGAAGGATTTACCCTGTCCTTTTCCCCCAGGCTGAGAGAAGCGAGTTCAATCACATCTTTGACAGATGTTTTTGTCGTGTAAATGGTATCAATGCTGCCGTCAGCAACCAGATACACCGGAAAGGCACGCTCCACTAATACCTTCATCCCATCTGTCACCTTCTCGTCGGCATCAGGGGTCACCCTGTCGATGGTTTTCACCTGAACACCTGCCTCTGTCAGGACATCCCCAACTGTGCGTTTAAATGTTTTATGGTGCAGTTCCTTCCCGTCAACCTGAATCTTCACCTCGTGCCGGGCAAGTGATATGGTTGCCCAGCCCAAAACACCGGTCAAAGCGATTGCTAAAGCTATCATCGAGATATAAAAAGGGCGAGACCTTCTCCATCCTTTTTTTTTCGTGTTCCTTCTCTTTCATCCTGTTCACCTCTTACTGTCCTTTCCCATATTATGCCTGACATCTTCTGATGCGTGACGCAGTTGGCAGTAGAAAAACAGTAGTTATTATATTACACATCAAAATGAAAAATCCTTTTTTCTTTACCAGTTATTTGCCAGAAAGCACAGATAAATTTCTAGTTGTGATGATCGGCGGCTGGTTATTATTGACCGGAGGAAAGACCCTGAGGGCTATATTAACAGTTCTAGTGAAACTCAGAAGGATAAGATGAGTAGGAAGCCCACTATTCCCATTTACGATGGTATTTGCGGAAACAATGCGCTTTTTCATAAAAAAAAAGGCCCCGGGAAAATCCGGAGCCGTAAATTTATTTTTTATTCCAAAACATATACCTTGACCTTTCGCCTGCCCCAATTATAACATTCCTTTGAGGTTTCCAGGAAGACATCGATGCGGTTGCCTTTGATCAGCCCACCTGTATCTACTGCCCTGGCATAACCGTACCCTTCAACAAAAAGGTTGGTACCCAGCGGAATCACTTTGGGATCAACCGCAACTCCGCCCACATAGGGCATCACACCTGAAGCTGTAGCATCACCTGTATGCGTATATGCTGTAGCGGTCATCTCTATGACGCGGCTACCCTGCAAAGAGACACCGCGGGAAGCCACCTGCCGCCCCTGACTTCTGTTTTTTCCCCCAAAGGCAATCACCTCTGGCACAGGTTCACGAATGACCTCACTGCCCAAATCCTTTTGCTGGACAACTTCACCGTTTTCTGTGGTAACCTCGAACTTCTTCAACCTGATACCTTCCTGCCCGGCCTGTTTAATCCGGGTAGCGCCATCAGCCAGACTCTGATCAGCCACCCTTTGCACCGCAAAAGGAATGGCCTCCTCCTCTGTGACAACCCGGGTGCAGACCCTGATTACCTCAATCTCCGGAATTTTTCCGGATTTTGTAACGATCTTTGCCTCAGCGCGGTCCTTTTCCCCCAGTTCTACACCTGCATCCTGCAGGATGTTCTCCAAGCGCGGCAGGGTTGCCCGCGCGATTACTGATCTCCCATCCACCTGTACCTTAATAGGAGTATCCTCCAGTTTTTGAACGATAATCCCCTCTCCCTTACTGTAGCCCACATTATACCGGACAGATTTATGCTCCTCAGACCCGGCGGGCCTGACGAAAAAGTCC
Source organism: Syntrophaceticus schinkii (assembly GCF_000946815.1). Lineage (GTDB taxonomy): Bacteria > Bacillota > DSM-12270 > Thermacetogeniales > Thermacetogeniaceae > Syntrophaceticus > Syntrophaceticus schinkii. The sequence goes on from NZ_CDRZ01000001.1 coordinate 31,854, forward strand.
TGCCACATAGCAGCGCACGCATCCATTGGCCTGGTCAGTGCCCCGCTGATCTGAAGAAAGAAAACCAGCAGAGCAATAAAAACCCCTACCTTCAAGGCACCCCAGTTCCTCCTGTTGTGCCCTCTCTTCTCCATAGCACTTAGATCTAATAATTCCTGTTTGGTCACATTACCCTCCCCCTACAAAAAAGCGGTTTTGTGACCATTATTTCCCATGCAAGAGTTTTTAAACAGTGGGGTCAGGCTTGAGTAATTGAGTAATTTACTTCAGAAGTGGGGGTCATAACTGAAATAGCGGGTAATTGGTGTTCCTTATCCCTAAAAACAACCGGAATTTGATCGTAAGTGGGGGGATGGAAAAGGGCGCAATGGTTTTTACACAGTCTGCCATCCCCTTGATCCACCTGTTATTTGGGTCAGAAGAACCGACCCTCTGGTTTATGTGAGACGCGAGAACCGTCCCCGCGTCTCATAGGCCGAAGAGCTTTTCTGCATTGGCGGTTGTGGCCTGGGCCACTTTGTCCTGGGAAAGGCCTTTGAGATGAGCTATCTCTTCCAAGACTGCGGTGAGGAATGCAGGCTCATTGCGTTTTCCGCGCCAGGGCTGTGGGGCCAGATAGGGGCAGTCTGTTTCCAGAACTATGTGTTCTAAGGGAACTCTTTGGACTACACTCTTGAGATCCTTGTTTTTCGGGAAGGTAAGTGTGCCGCCGATCCCCAGGTAATATCCCCTGTTCACACATTCCTCTGCAATCTGAAGATCCCCGGAAAAGCAGTGGATAACCACTCCTGTCAACCCGAGAAAATCCTTTAAGACTGAGAGCACCTCCCGGTGAGCCTCCCGATCGTGGATGATCACCGGCAGGTTTAATTCCCCTGCGATCTCCAGCTGTTTTCTAAAGACATCCAGCTGGCTGTCCCGGGGAGAAAAATTATAATGATAGTCGAGTCCGATCTCTCCCCAGGCCACCACCCTGCTGTTGGAAGCCAAAAGTCGCAGCCCCTCCAGGGTGCGCGGCACAACCGTGACTGCATCATGGGGGTGCACCCCCACTGCAGCATAGATCTCCGCATGCTCATCAGCCAGGCACAGGCGTGACGGGAGGAAGTAAAATCGCTTCCCACAGAGATAATCCTGGTCACTCCCGCCTCTAACGCCCTCGCCCGAACAGCTTGAAGATCCTTTCGAAATTTATTGTCATCCAGGTGGGCATGAGTATCAATTATACCGGCCTTGGTCATCGCTCCCATCCTCTCAATATAAGTGGACACCTTGGTCAGTTAATTACCTGATAAAAAAAGCGGTATTCAGTTCCTCTAGTGAATGAACCTCTGATATAAACCAGAGATTCGAGACAAAGCACACGCCGGGCGAACTAAAAATCCAGTCCCTTGCAAAGGTGACTGTCACCGCCATTACATCACTTATTTGACCGTGGCCCCTGGGGGAATCTCCCGTTCCACAGTGAGCACTCCCAGGTCATCACCCTCACTTGCTGCCAGGATCATGCCGGAGGAAGTGACACCGCGCAGTTTAACCGGAGCCAGGTTGGCAACAATAACGACTCGCTTTCCGACCAGAGAGTCGGGGGTGTAGTGCTGGGCGATGCCAGCCACAACTGTCCTGGTTTCCGAGCCCAGGTCCAGTTCCACCTTCAAAAGGCGGTCAGCCCCTTTGATCTTCTCCACATTTTTCACCAGAGCGACCCTCAGGTCGACCCTGTCAAAGTCATCTATGGTAATCTGGGGCTTTTGCGGCTTCCTCTGCTTCTGCGGCTTTTCTTCTTGAGGCTTTACTGAAAGCTTTTCTTTATCCTCTTCTACCTGGATACGAGGGAAAACCCCGGGTCCGGTTTCGACCTGCAGGTTCGCAGGGAGCAGACCCCACTTACCTGTGCTCTCCCAGGTCTGCAGATCCAGCCTGCCGGCAATCCCGAACTGCTCAAAGACACGCTCAGGGAAAACCGGCATAAAGGGTGAGCACCAGATTGTCAAAAGGCGCACCGCTTCACTCAAGTTATAGAGTACAGTCTGCAGCCGCTCCTTTTTGCCAGGGTCGCGCACCAGGTTCCAGGGGGTTGTTTCATCAACATAGCGGTTGGCACGACGCACCAGCTTCCAGATAGCGGTCAGCGCATTGCTGAAATCCAGGTGCTCCAACTGCTCTTCCAGCTCATCCTTTACCTGCATGGCACAGTTTATCAGATCACTGTCGGGCCCCTGAGGGATACCCGCAGCAGCTATAAAACCGCCCTGATACTTTTGGACCATTCCCAGGGTGCGGCTGATTAAATTCCCCAGGTCATTGGCCAGGTCGGTGTTGATCCTGTTGATCAGGTCATCTTCACTGTAGTAGCTGTCACCGCCATTGGGAAGCTCCCGCAGGAGGTAGTAGCGCACCGCATCAACACCATAGCGGTCGATCAAAACCAGGGGATCCACCACATTCCCCTTGGACTTGGACATCTTTCCTCCCTCTAAGAGCAGCCAACCATGTCCGAAGATAGTGCGCGGCAGAGGGATATCCGCAGCCATCAACACAATCGGCCAGATCACCGAATGAAAGCGAACGATATCCTTGGCCATCAGGTGTACTGTATGCGGCCAGTAATGTTCAAAGCGCGGATCCCCATCCTGCCATCCTAAAGCTGACAGGTAATTGACAAGTGCATCAAACCAGACATAGACACATGCCCCGGTGCAAAGGGGACAGGGACCCCCCATTGGAAGGTTGTCCCTGGATACACAGAGATCCTACCAATCCGCTTTTGACTTGAAGTTAACCATTTCATGCCGGCGAGAAGCAGGCTGGATAAAGTCGGGTTTTCTACAATGATTATGCGC
>NZ_CDRZ01000002.1 GCF_000946815.1 Syntrophaceticus schinkii
AATTTCAGCAGTTTTTCGATGAGCAGTCTGGAGATCTTTTATTTCTGAGGAGCGAATTATAAACTGTTGGAGGATTTTCCTGTTTTGGCGATTCTTTATTTCTTTCAGTTTTCAACTATCTGGTTGATTTTTTCCTTCTAGCCCATTTTTGATGTAGTACTTATCATAAAGAAAGTAGCCGCCCAGCAGGATGAAAAGAGTTACTACAAGTGCAATAGCTACTGTTGTGAACCTGATCTGGTTCAAAAATGCCCCTCCTCTCCCTATTATCCAAGATTATAACATACAGTTGTCCCTTCTCCCTTAGTAATCCCTGGAACTTCTGTTTCCGGTATGTATGCCGATTAAATCGTATGTTGCAGCTCGTGTCACCTGTACCTGTGCAAAAGTACCGGGGTTTAAATCTCGTCCTTTGACGATCACCCGAGGATCAATGTCAGGACTATCCCGGTAGCTGCGCCCCCACCAAACATCCTTACCCAGACTGTTTTCGATCAAAACTTCCAAATTCCTGCCTACCAACTCTTGATTCTTGCGACGGGATATTTTCCGCTGCAACCGCATAATTTCTCTTGCCCTCTTGCGCTTTTCAATATAGGAAACTGTCTCAGGATACCTAAATGATCTTGCCCCTTGTTCATGATAATACGGAAAAACTCCTAAACGGTCGAACTCTGCAAGAGATACAAAGTCATGGAGTTCCTGGAAGGACTTTCTATCCTCCCCTGGATAGCCTACCATGAGGGTTGTGCGCAAAGCGAGATCAGGTAAGGCTGTTTTTAAATCATTGATCAGTTTCAGGTAAAAATTGATATCTCCCCTTCTCCCCATCTTTTTCAGGATATCTTTGTTAACGTGCTGAACAGGGAGATCAAGATAGTGACACAGCTTTGGCTCCTCTTGCATGGTTGTAATCAGTTCAGCAGTCAGGGAATGGGGATTCAGATATAAAAACCTCACCCATCGGAGGCCATCGATCTTGACGAGTTCTTTTAATATCCCTGCCAGTGTGGGTTTACCCGGCAGGTCACCTCCATATGCTCCAGTATCCTGGGCTACCAATATAAGTTCCTTCACCCCACCTGCAGCCAACTGCTCTGCTTCACGGTAAATTTCGTCCGGTGTCCTGCTCTGCAGGCGACCCCGGATGCGCGGTATCAGGCAGAAGGAACAGGCATGAGAACAACCCTCAGCAATCTTGAGATAGGCTGTATAAGAAGGGGTAGACAGCATTCTGGGGTACTGCCCGGGTTTTCCATGCTCCGCAAAAAGGGGCTTTTCTCCAGCCTGAATCCTTTCCAGATATTGCAGCACAAAAGGTGCCGCATCCACCCCAAGCCAACCGTCAACCTCAGGGAGCAGCTGAGATAACTGCTTTTCTCCATACCTCGACACAAGACAGCCGAGAACAATCACACAGCTGCAGTACCCTTTTGCTTTAAACTGCAAGCAGTGAAGTATTGTATCAACAGCTTCCCTGACCGCAGGTTCAATAAAACCACAGGTATTGATCAAAATAATCTCGGCATCTTCTGGCGAAGGTGTCACTACATAACCCCCGCTTGCAAGAATACCGAGAATCGTTTCACTGTCAACGAGATTTTTAGGACACCCCAAACTGATCATGCTGATAAGTTTCATATTAGATTAGACTGCCTTTCGTAAATAGATCTCTGACAACCATGAAGGGTATCTAAAGATGAACCTCAATGTTTAGCCAGATTTGGTATACTCTTTCTCAGCCACCTGACCGGATGCTCCTAAAGGGGGTTGTTTCTCTCCATTGTAGATCACATCAACCCCTCCGGCATTTCCCAGTCTCAAATGGATCGAATCCTTTGCTTCGAAATCTTTTGTTTCTCCGGAATTAAGGATTCCCTCGAACTCCAGATTTCCGTCAACAGTCACCCGTGTCCAGCATTTCTGATTGCCGACCAACTGCATGGTTATGTTTTCTTCTACGGGTGCCGGTGTAGTCTGTTGCTTGTTATTGTCCTGTTCCTGGGAGACAGGGGGCTTCGGTGGAGGCACAGTACGCTCTTTGTTATTGAAATAAACAAAAGAAATAGAGAAAACAAGAATAACAAAAACAGCTAAACCTAAAAAAGCCCATATTCTTCCGGTGGATGAGCGGACAGGGGGTTGCTCAGAAACTATGGGCGGTGGGGATTGATCAACTTTTTTAGCCTGACACCGATACTGATAAATAAGGGGATCAGGATCAATTTCCAAAAAGCGGGCATAATTACGCAGAAAACCCATACAGTAAGCTTCCCCAGGTATTTCGTCATAATTCTCTTCTTCCAGAGCTTGCAGGTATTTTGCCCTGATTTTCGTTTCTTCTTCAACATCAATAAGTGAAAGTCCCCTGCTCTCCCGCTCTGTTCTCAGAATTTCTCCGATCTTCATAATTACCCCCCTCAACACTATTCGCTTTTTCCAAGAGCACGGCGTGCCGCAAGACGGAATCCGTGACCTGCTGCCAGTCCGCCGACAACTCCAGCGGTAATGCTGATTTCTGTTCCTGTCCCCTTGAGGGGGGATGCAGGAAGAAATGCAATTTCTTTCTTTGTTGCCAGTACAAGTCCCTGTTGACCAAAAATAACTATGAGTGCAGCCAAACCATTGCTGACAATTTCACCGCAGATAGAAAAACAGCTTTCGGGTACACCCGCCTGAAAACCCCCTGAAAAATTCATCAGTTCATGATCATGGCAAACCAGAAAGAGATGGGAGCACCGGAGTAACTCTTTTTGTTGACACCATTTAAGGGAAGATCCGGTGATCGTGGTAAGCACCTCATACTCTTTAATTTGAGCACACAAACCATCGATTTCCGGTTCAGCCAAAGAACCGTCGAGAAGCAGAACTTTTGCTGATCTCAATAGATTACACCTGGTTTTTTGTGCCTCTTTGGTCAGTTGATAACCATTTTTGACCTCTGTTATCTGGCAGAGGTCAGTATCCCCGTTCCTGACAAGCAGTTTCTTTGGGGTTGGATAACTGTTTGAACGCACAAGATGCTGTACATTGACTCCACTCTGTAAAAGCCGCTGGTAGATTTGATCACCGATATCATCCTGCCCCAGCACAGTAAACAGTGTAGGTGTCAGCTGCTGCTTGATCAATTCCAAGGACATCATATACCCCATACCACCATATGAGATATCGATTTTGGGGTTATCAACCTGTGCAGCTATCTCCAACCAGGTCCTTCCGACCACCAGTATTCCTGTCCTTTCATCAAGGATATAGCCGCGGCCCAGGATAGCCCCTTTGCGCATCAGATTAGAGATGTGTACAGCTGCGGCAGAACGGGTTATCTTCATCCGATCAGCCAGTTCCTCTTGAGAGATGGTAGGGTCTTTCTTTAACTGGGTCAGGATTTCTTTTTCTCCTTTTTGTCAGGTGGGCCATGGGGATCACCTTTATCTAAACATAAGCTTTAAATATATTAAGGTTTGCTAATAATATAATAACCGAACTCCTCCTTCGATTGCAATCCTTCTTATCTTCCAAAATACCTGTAAAACTGATCAGATGTCATTAAAACATCCCTGGGTTTAGAACCCTCAAAGGGTCCCACGATACCCTTCGCCTCCAGGATATCAATTAATCTGGCTGCTCGAGTATACCCAACGCGCAGACGCCTTTGCAGTAAAGAAGCAGAGGCATGCCCTGTCTCGATCACCAGCTTTGCGGCATCGAAAAAAAGGACATCCCCATAATCGATCTCTTCTGATGTATCTTCTTGTTGAACCGGAAACTCGGCAAGGTATGTTGGGTCCCCCTGTTTAACAAGGTAATCAACTGTTTCCTCAACCTCCTTTTCTGTGACAAGGGCTCCCTGGATACGCAGAGGTTTAATGGCCCCTACCGGGATAAAGAGCATATCCCCCCTCCCCAGGAGTTTTTCAGCACCACCCAGATCAAGGATCGTTCGAGAATCTGTCTGTGAGGATACAGCAAAAGCAATGCGTGAAGGAATGTTTGCTTTGATCACTCCTGTGATCACATCAACAGAGGGGCGCTGTGTGGCAATCACCAGGTGAATCCCTGCAGCACGGGCCATCTGGGCAAGCCTGCAGATAGCATCCTCAACATCAACAGGAGAGATAATCATCAGATCAGATAACTCATCGATGATAACAACAATATACGGCAGCGGCTTTTGATGTGACTGTTTTTGTTCCCTGATCTGCTGGTTGTACCTTATGATGTCCCTCACACCCAGTGAAGCAAAGAGTTCATAGCGATTCTCCATCTCTTTGACCGCCCACCTCAGGGCGGAAGAAGCCTTTTTCGGTTCTGTAACAACAGGTGCCACCAGATGCGGAATCCCATTATAGGTAATCATTTCTACCATTTTAGGGTCAATCATTAGCAGCTTAACTTCACTTGGAGCAGTTTTGTAAAGAATGCTGCAGATAATTGTGTTCAGGCAGACGCTTTTTCCCGAACCGGTTGCTCCAGCGATCAACAGATGCGGCATTTTTGACAGATCAGTTATGATGGGGTTTCCAGCAATATCTTTTCCTAAAGCGATGGTCAGGGGAGATGCCGCATCCTGGAATTCATTTGTTTCCAGGATTTCTCTCAAACAGACGGTAGCGATCTCTTTATTGGGAACCTCAATGCCCATGGCAGCTTTTCCCGGGATCGGTGCTCGATACGCACAGCAATAGCAGCCAGGCTGAGGGCAATATCATCAGCCAGTCTCATAATCCTGCTCACTTTAACACCAGGTGCGGGCTGGATCTCATAGCGTGTGATCGCAGGCCCCTTATGGACCTCACTGACACAGATCTTAATACCGAAACTCTCCAGGGTTTCTTCAAGAATGCGCACATTTTCGATCAGTTCTTTATTCAGGCGACTGCTTTTAACCTTGAGTGGTTTTCTTAATAGCTCCAGTGGCGGCAGATTGTAATTACTGTGGGATATCCCTGGTTGTTCCTCCACTTGAGAAAATGACGTTTTTTCCCCTTCTTCTTCCTCCAGGCTTTCCTCCTCCGGCTCCTCTTCCATCGCTGATGGGTGAGCGTTGTAATCAATAATTACCGGAGTATCCTCTTTCTTCTCTTCACGTTTTGTTTCTATTTTTCACTGTTTCCGCAAAAGTATCTTCCTCTACAAAGAGAAAGCGTTCAAGCCCTGCTTTCATGGAACGCCCCGCATTGATAAAAAAGTTACCTGTGCGCTTCATAAATTTACTTAACGGGATACCGGTTAACAGGGTCAGGCTGATGATGGATAAAGCAGCAGTAAGAATAAGAGTACCTGTACGTGCCAGGAGGTAAAGTGAGGATATACTTAAAACAGCACCAAGAACTCCACCCCCAGCACCGATCAGTCCGTTATCCCACAGCAATGCTATGGCAATATCTCGCGGTATTCCTCCCGCCGGTAAAAAACGCAGGTGCAAGATAACCAAAGCAATAAAGAATAACAAGATAACTCCTTTATTGCGGGAGTTTCCCCAAAAAGGCCGGCGAAGCCAACAACAGCTGCAGGAAAAATAGACTAACATGCCGGCAACAAGAAAACAACCCGTTTTACCGGTAAGGATTGTCAATAGGTAGATCAAAGAATTGCCTATGATCCCGGTGGATGTAAAAAGACTTACAGTGATAAAAATAGCTGCAGTAAAAAGCAGTACCCCGATAATTTCATATTTTAGATTATCCTGTCCGGCACGGCGTTTCTTAACTTTTGCAGACATTTTCTGATCCCTTCCCCTCTCCTCTTCCTCCCAAATTATAACACTCCCTGATCGTAAGGAAAACCGCATTATTCAGCAGCAATCGCTAATAATAATAGCAAACATATTTTTGAAGGGATGGTTTCATGCAGGATAAGCAACAACCAACCCCGTCACCCGTTCCACCGAAACAAAGAAAAACAACACAAGGGGTAAAAAAAATCGATTCCATTAAAGAATTCGGCCAGACGGATGTGCCAACTGCTAAAACAAATATCCACTGTCTTACCATTATAGGACAAATTGAGGGACATTTGATTCTGCCACCCCAAAACAAAACAACAAAATATGAACACATCATCCCGCAGTTAGTTGCCATTGAACAAAACCCTGATATTGAAGGACTCCTTATCATTTTAAACACTGTGGGAGGAGATGTCGAGGCAGGACTTGCCATTGCAGAGATAATTGTCGGCATGTCCAAGCCAACCGTTTCCCTGGTCCTGGGAGGCGGTCACTCTATCGGAGTCCCGGTTGCTGTAAGCTCTCGTTTTTCCTTTATAGCTGAAACAGCCACTATGACCATCCACCCCATCAGGCTGTCCGGTCTTGTGATCGGTGTTCCACAGACTTACGAGTACCTGGATAAAATGCAGGACAGAGTGATTCGCTTTGTGGAAGAACACTCCCGCATTTCCCAGCAGAAATTCAGAGAGCTGATGTTTCAAACAGGTGAACTCGCCCGTGACATCGGTACAGTTCTGGTAGGCAAAGATGCGGTAGATGTGGGTCTCATTGATGCTGCAGGGGGAATCGGAGAAGCCCTCAAGAAGTTACAGGATTTGATTAAAGAACAAAAAGAAAAGGAGGGAGTTCTCCATTGATTTTATACACCCCGCTGCCGCTGGAACTGGTGATGTCGGTTGATGACAACACATCCCCCTACCAGGATGTTGAGCTTGACGGGGTAACCCTGGTGGTTGAGCCCACTGTTGCCGGAATGGGTAAAATCGTCCAGATCAGGAGCACTGATCCCAGTGTCTATCTAAGGCCGGAGTTCCAACCGGGACAACAGATCTCCCTTTCTCACTTCCGCTCCTAGAACTGACATCAAAGACAACTTTATCAATAACCCTACGGCTGCCATGGCGGTTCTAACAGAAAAAAACAAGGCCGGAGTCAGTGAGTACCACTAAAAAACCTAACTTCCGGCCTTGAACATCCAATTCCAGCCTCACCTCTGTTGTCTGGCTTCTGACCTCCGACTTCTGGCATCAGACTTCCGTATTTCAGACATCCATGATGATCGGCAGGATCATCGGTCTTCTTCTTGTCCGCTCATAGAAAAACTTGCCTGCTGTTTCCCTGACACATGATTTTATTGCTGCCCATTCTGTGATCTGCTGGACTTCGCATGTTTTGAGAATTGATCGCACTTTTTCTTTGGCTTCTTCGATCAACTCCTCAGATTCCCTTACATAAACAAACCCACGGGAAATAATATCCGGTCCAGCTACCACTTCACCATTCTCCTGATTCATGGTCACAACAATAATGACAAGGCCATCTTGAGAAAGCTGCCTTCGGTCACGGAGAACAATATTTCCTACATCTCCTACACCCAGGCCATCCACCAGAACTCTTCCTGAGGTTACTCTCCCTGCTACTGAACCCCGATCACGAGTAAACTCTAATACCTGTCCATTTTCTACAACAAAGATGTTCTCCGGAGAAACCCCTACATCCTGAGCCAGTTGGGCATGTTTGATCAGGTGCCTGTATTCTCCGTGAACCGGAATAAAGAACTTAGGCTTTACGAGATTTAACATCAGTTTAAGTTCTTCCTGGCTGGCGTGGCCTGAGACATGGACACCGGAAACTGATTCATAGATCACCTCTGCCCCCTGTCGGAAAAGGTTATCGATGGTTCTGTGCACCATTTTTTCATTACCAGGAATAGGGCTTGCAGAAATAACCACTGTATCACCCGGTATGATCTCAATTCTCTTATGGTCACACATAGCCATCCTGGTCAGGGCAGACATCGGCTCACCCTGGCTCCCTGTAGTCAGGACAACAACTCTGTTTTTGGGATAATTAGTAACATCATCGAGTTCTATCAGAGTTCCTGCGGGAACTTCCAGATAGCCCAGTTCTCTGGCGATATTCACCACATTAACCATGCTGCGCCCGGCAACCGCTACCTTTCTTTTGTATCTGGCAGCTGTTGTTATTGCCAGTTGAATGCGATGAATATTGGATGCAAAACTGGCAATAATGATTCGCTCCCTGGCATTGCGGAAGGTTTCATCAAAAGTATCTGCAACAACCCGCTCAGATAATGTATACCCCGGTCTTTCTGCATTGGTGCTGTCTGACATTAACACCAGGACACCCTCTTTGCCGAGTTCAGCAAACTTATGATAATCTGGTGGTTTGTTATTCACAGGTGTCTGATCGAACTTAAAGTCACCTGTATGGACGATGGTTCCCACAGGGGTTCTAATTCCTAAAGCCACCACATCGGCAATACTATGGCTGACATGAATAAACTCGATATTAAATGCACCCAGTTTAATCGTATCCCCGGCACAGATGCAGTGTTTCTTCACATTATTAACATAACTGCTCTCCTTCAGTTTAGCGTCTAAAAGACCCAGTGTCAGTTTGGTGCCATAAATGGGCACATTGATCTCCCGCAGTATATATGGGAGTGCGCCAATGTGATCTTCGTGACCATGTGTGAGAACAATACCCCTGATGTGCTTCCTGTTTTCCACAAGATAGGTTACATCAGGGATTACCAGGTCAATGCCCAGCATTTCATCATCAGGAAACATAAGGCCACTGTCAATAACGATCATATCGTCCTTGTATCGCAAGGCCATAATGTTTTTCCCGATTTCACCGAGGCCGCCCAGTGGTATAATTTTTAAACAACCCTTCATAATTCACCTCCTGACTGCTATCATTATTTGTTATTATAAATAAAAAACCTACCTTCTAGACGCCTCGAAAGGTAGGTTACTATTCGACAAAACAGCCGTTCCCTTTCATTATCCTATTATAATGCTTAACACCGGAAAAGACAAGAGAACTAAGGAAGAAGCAGACCTAACTCTCCCATAACCTGTTTGATGGCATTGACCTCCTGCTCAGTTGCCCTGACAAGGGGTAAGCGCGGTGCACCTGCCTTGATACCGATAAACTCTACTGCTGCCTTCACCGGAACAGGGTTTGTCGTTATAAACAGAACCTTATACAGCGGGAAAAGCTTCAAATGCAGTTCGCGTGCTGTTTTCACCTTACCGGTTACAAATGAAGTAACCATCTCCTGAATCATTTTTCCCGCCAGGTGAGAAGCAACACTGATCACGCCATATCCGCCTACAGACAGTATCGGAAGTGTCATGGAATCGTCTCCACTGTAAACCAGGAAATCACCAGGTGTCATCCTTTTGATCTCTGCCACCTGGTCCAGGCTACCACTAGCCTCCTTAACAGCTATGATATTCTCTATTGCTGCTAATCTGGCAACAGTTTCCGGCAGCATATTCAATGCTGTACGACCTGGAACATTATACAGAATCACCGGTAATCCGGTTTGCGAAGCAACAGCTTTAAAATGCCGGTATAAACCCTCCTGGCTCGGTTTATTGTAATATGGTGTCACCAGCATAATTCCATCACAGCCTATTTTTTCTGCTTGTTTGGTCAATTCAATGGAATCTGCTGTATTATAGGAACCTGTCCCTGCAATTACAGCTGCCTTGCCCGTCACTGCTTCTCTTACCACTTTAAACAGCTGGCATTTTTCCTCAACTGTAAGCACAGGAGATTCACCGGTGGTCCCCGAAACCACAACCCCCTCTGACCCCGTTTCTACCAGGTGGCAAGCCAGTTTCCCCGCCTCTTCATAGTTCACTTCACCGTTTTCCTTCATCGGGGTAACCATTGCTGTTAGAATACGCCCAAAACCCTTCACCTTTGTCACTCCTCATTATAAATATCCGTTTATAAAAGGTTTCTGCTGCAAAGAAGTTCGGCAATTTGCACAGCATTAGTCGCCGCACCCTTGCGCAGTTGGTCGGAAACAAACCAGAGATTAAGCCCCTGCTTCTGTGAAATATCTTTTCTGATCCTGCCCACAAATACTTCATCACGGCCCGAGGTAAATAAAGGCATCGGGTACTCAAGGTTATCCGGATCGTCCTGCACAACAACCCCAGGGGCATCCTTTAAGATTTCCTTGGCTTCCTGTGCTGTCAACTCCCTTTCGGTCTCTATATTTACAGATTCGGAATGGCTGCGCAGCACCGGAACACGGACTGTTGTGGCGGTAATCTGAATATTTGGATCATGAAGGATCTTTCGGGTTTCATTAACCAGCTTCATCTCTTCTCTGGAATAGCTGTTTTCACCGAAGACATCGATATGCGGGATCAGATTAAAGGCAATCTGGTGATCGAAGACCCTGGGTTGATCCACCTCTTCTCCGGCAAGCACTTGACTCGTCTGCTGCAGCAGTTCATCCACCGCTGCTCTTCCCGCACCTGATACCGCCTGCATTGTAGTAACAACAACTCTTTTCACACGGGCAGCCTGATGAATTGGCTTCAAAGGCACAACAAAGATAGTTGTGGAACAGTTTGGATTAGAGATAATACCCTTATGGTTTTCCACATCATCAGGGTTCACTTCAGGAACTACCAGGGGTACATCCGGATGCAACCTGAATGCACTGCTGTTATCAATGGCTACAGCACCCCTTTTAACAGCTTCAGGAACAAGCTCTTTGCTGACAGGCCCCCCAGCAAAAAAAGCAAGATCAACACCCTGAAAAGAATCGGGTTTGGCTTCAAAAATCGTCAGTTGATCACCACAATATTTTAACTTCTTTCCATGTGACCTGGCACTGGCAAGCAGTGTGAGCTCTGATATGGGGAAATTTCTTTCCTGAAAAACAATCATCAGTTCCTGACCAACAGCACCTGTAGCTCCAACAATCGCGACATGAAAACCTTTAGACATTCAAAATAAACCCCCTACTGTGTCTGGTCATTAAAGAATTAAATTAGACATTGAATCAAAATGTCCTCCTGGTTTTGTTAATTAACTTTATATTCCACTAAAAGAGGCTGAACCTGCTTGCCCTCCAGTGCATGGCAAATGGTATCTATGATCTTATCCATCTGGGCTACTAAGGAATTCGGTTTTACTGCCGGATTATCCTGCCCGAAGGGTACCAGGTATATACTTTTTGTGTTAAGTAAGGCAGCAATATTTTTGGCATTTAAACCAAGTCCATCATTTGTAGAAATAGCGATCACAACAGGCCGCTGATTGCGCAGATGGGCCTTGATCGCCATCAGTGCAGTGGTATCGGTAATCCCGTTAGCCAGTTTTGCCAGGGTGTTACCTGTACAAGGTGCTGCAATCAAAATATCAAATAGTTTACCGGGGCCGATGGGCTCAGCTTCTACAACTGTTTTGATCAGAGGCTTTTTTGTCAACTCCTGTAGTTTGCTGCACCATTCAGTTGACTTCCCGAACCTTGTATCAGTGGTGCTCACAGCATTAGAAACAACAGGAAAGACTTCTGCTCCCTCAGAAATAAGTTTCTCTATTTGTGAAATAATTTGTGCAAGTGTACAGTGGGAACCTGTTACCACAAATCCCACACGAATACCTTTAAGACGCATCCCAGGCACCTCCCATACCTATTCTCTAATAATACTCATGAGGCACTTCTCTGAGAATAAGTTGGGGAATAACCTGAGCCAGGATCTTGCCGCTTGTTTTCGGTGCTACCATTCCCGGTAAGCTCGGAGTCAATATAGCCTGAATTCCCAACCGTTTTGCCACCGAAAAATCAGTTCCCCCAGGAGAAGAAGCAATATCGATGATCAGGGTATCCTTGTTGAGAAGAGATAGCAGTTTTTCGTCCAGTATCATCGCCGGTATTGTGTTGAAGATCACATCAGCTACGGAAATCGATTGGTGCAGTTGGCTGCAGTGCAAAGGACGGTAACCCATTTCAATGGCCCGGGAGAGATCTGAGCGTTTCCTGGCAACAATAGTTGTTCTGGCCCCGATACCCTGAAGCATCCTTGCAAGGGTTTTCCCCAGCCTTCCAAACCCTAGGACAAAGGAATTACTTCCATGGATAGTGATCTGAAGCTTCTCCATAGCTAGCTGCAGGGCACCCTCAGCGGAAGGAATGGAATTCAACACAGCAACAGTATCCATCTCCGCAATTTCGATCATCTTCCACCTGTATTTATGTGCCCATTCCTTCACAAAATCACGTGCAAAACCGATAATCACAAGAACCCCTTCAGGGATGGCGGCGGCAATTTCAGGGGACAGCCGAAGAGTAATATCCTCGTCAAGGGTTTTAATGTTCCCCTCCAGGTCTGTACCTCCCATCGGAAGGATCAAAACCTGGGTCTTGTGTATAGCAGTTTCCAATCTATCCAGCAGACGAACCTGACTCAATTCGGGACAAGGAGAAAACCCTATTGCTGACACACTTGCACCCAGCTCAATAAGATCCTGCATCAAATAGATGTCCCGCCGGTCGCCTCCGATGACGGCTATTTTTATTCCCCTCAAATCCAAGCCCATTCTTCATTCCCCTCCTTCCCCTCATATTGCTGGCGGTAACAGTATATGAGGAGAAAAAGAAGAAGGTGCCTTGCCTTCAGTCGAGAATCTTCTCCAAACCGACTACTACTCCCTTGAGATCACCGATCCGACGAATAGCCATGATCACACCGGGCATAAAGGACTCCCGGTGCAGGGAATCATGCCTGATGGTGAGCGTTTCCCCTGATAGGCCGAAGATCACCTCCTGGTGAGCAACCAGCCTGGTAAGCGCACACTGTGAATCCTGATTCCTTCCCATTCTCCGCCCCTTGCTCCGGTTAATTTTTCATATTCGTCCGGGTGACCCTGCCTCATAGACTCTCTTTGCTGTTGGATCATCTGTGCGGTTTTGATTGCAGTACCGGAAGGGGCATCGATCTTTTGATCGTGATGCATTTCAATTATTTCTACATTCTTGAAATAACGGGCTGCACGCCTGGCAAAATCCATCATCAATACCGCTCCCAGGGCGAAATTGGGTACAATCAAAACTGCTTTATCTGACCTGGCGGCCAGCTTTTCTAATTCAGCAATTCCTACCACATCTAATCCTGTTGTACCAATTACCGGTGCTGTCCCGTTTTCCAGAGCTGTTTTAGCATTATGGAGAACAGCCTGAGGGTTTGTAAAGTCAACCAGGACATCAGCCTTAGTAGATGCAAAAACCTCCCCCAGGTGTTCACTGACCTTGACCTCACACCCCGGAACCCCGATGATCTCCCCTAAATCAACTCCGGCTTCTCTGGGGTCCACTGCCCCCACAAGCCTCAGTCCAGGTGCTCCATTAAGAACTGCTTTTGCTGTTTCTTTACCCATTTTTCCCGCGACTCCGGTAATCACTACACGAATCTCGTTACTCACTTTGAATCTGCCTCATTTCTTGTAAACGATCTTCCCTTTATTCTCATATAGATGACGCTTCCTGTCAATAAAGGCTTCCTTTTTCCGAAAAACAAAAAAACCCGGGATAAACCGGGTTCTTTTCTAAAACTTTCTAAAGATATCTTTTATACTGTGAATAAGTTTCATCTAAGTCAACAATAATCACTTCACTGCCTACCTTTTTAACCGATGACCAGGGTATCTCTATTTCCTGCCTATCCATCCAGAGGTTCAAAAAATTAGAACGCCCGGGAAGAATAATCGATACCACTTCCCCGCTTTCAGGATCAATGATCATATCGGAATCCCCTATAGTGCCCAGGCGCACCCCATCAAAAATATTAATGATCTCCTTACCTGCCAGATCGCTGAGCCGCAATTTCCCTCCCCCCTTTTCCCTTTGCTTTGTATTTATGAATCAAATACTGGAATTATTCTTGGGTGCCTGGCACCATTTAGTAGGGCTTTTTATTCAAGTTTCGTAAAAAACGGCTCCGGGATTCGAATCTTGTCTCCGGCGAGTGGTCCTAAGACGGTAATTGTTGCGCGGTCGGGATTAAAGATTTCCCGGGCAAAAGATTGCACATCATCTTCAGTCAGTACGGCTATCTTCTCTAAAATTTCTTCGCTGGTAATCAGCCTGTGATAAACCAGCTCCGATTTCCCTAAACGGTGCATGCGCTGAAGAACACTTTCTTGAGCCAGCAGAAGGCTTCCTTTTATCTGAGTTTTTGCCCTATTCAGTTCCTTTTTCGAAATACCGGCTTCTGTTATAGAGCGGATCTCATTCCAGCTTAAATCTAAAACCTCCTGGCAGTTAGCCGGGTTTGTTCCGGCATAGATGGTGAATAAGCCGCTGTCCAGAAAAGAGAGGTAGTAGCTGTAGATCGCATAAACAAGGGCACGCTCCTCGCGGACGCTTTGAAAAAGGCGTGAGCTCGCTCCTCCACCCAAAATGTTATTGATAATCTGCAGGCAATAAATATTTTCGTCATACAGTGATACCCCTGGTACCCCCATACAGATCTGTACCTGTTCTAAGTCACGGTAGTAACTCTTTACTGCTGCTCTCGCTGTGGGGGGAGCTATTCGGTTTTCCACCTTTCCCGCAGACAGTGATGCTAAAGCTGACTCAAACAGATCAAGTGCTTCTCTGTATTGGAACTTGCCGGCCAGGGCCACCACCAGGTTTGATGGACTGTAATGATGCTTATAGAAGGAAAGGAGCCGGTCCCTATCGATTCCGGACAAAGATTCCATCGTCCCGATGATCGGACGCCCCAGGGGATGCCCATCCCAAATGGTCTGAGAAAAGTAGTCATGAATAATATCATCCGGGGTGTCCTCATACATATTGATTTCTTCTGCAACAACCCTCTTCTCCCGCTCCAGATCCTCCTCGCGAAACAATGATTTAAACAGCATATCGCTGAGCACATCCACTGCCAGGGGAAGATGCTCTGCCAGAACCCTCGCATAATAGCATGTGTATTCCTTGCTTGTAAAGGCATTGAGCTGGCCACCGACCTCTTCGATGGCTTCGGCG
The DNA here is from genome assembly GCF_000946815.1 of Syntrophaceticus schinkii. Classification (GTDB taxonomy): domain Bacteria; phylum Bacillota; class DSM-12270; order Thermacetogeniales; family Thermacetogeniaceae; genus Syntrophaceticus; species Syntrophaceticus schinkii. Next base: position 14,778 of record NZ_CDRZ01000002.1, read on the forward strand.
ATCTGTTTGGCGTCCCTCTTGGCTGTTCCCTTAAACAGGAGGTGTTCGATCAGGTGGGAAAGGCCTGCCTCCTCGGGTTCTTCGAAACGAGAACCTGTTTTCACCCAAAAACCAACAGCAACTGAATGCACACTGGGCACTTCTTCACTAACAATAGTAACTCCGTTGTCCAGTACGTCTTTATGATACATTGATGTGCCCCCCATCTTTCTTATATTCCCTTATTCCACCAGAATGAACGTCCAGGGACATCTTGAAGTGTCACCAGATCCGCAGTGCAAATAAGGTTGTTCTCCAACCTGATCTCTATTCTCCCAGCAGCTTCTCCTTTCCTGCAAGGGGCTTTAATGTTTGGTTTTAGGTAAACCCTTTTATCCAAAAGTGGCAATTGCCGCGGTGAAATCATCAAGGTAACATCTTTTTCAGTACCCACTGCAACCGCTTTGCAAGTTCCCCTTTTTACCGGCACCTGGAATAAGGGTGTTTTGCCTTTGACTGCAGTATAGTGACAGTTACTGGCCCCATATTCAAAGAGCAGAAGAGTATCCGCATAGCGGTCACCACTTCCAAGCACCACACTGATCAGGAGATGATTTTTATGCTTGGCGGCCGCCACCAGGCATTGTCCGGCCTCACTGGTTGTTCCCGTTTTCACACCGATAACCTCAAGATCACCATCCCGATGCCCTAATAGCCTGTTGGTATTATATAAATCGATAACACTCTTTCCGGATAATTCTTTGATCCGGTCACTCTTAGTTCCCACTATTCGCCGGAAGTCTTTATTATTCAAGGCATAGCGGGTAATTCTAGCGAGGTCACAGGCACTGACAGCATGTCCATCCTGAGGAAGCCCATGGGGATTACAAAAACAGTTCTGCCGGCAGCCAACAGTTTTAGCTTTATAATTCATCAAGGCTGCGAACTGCTCCTCGCTTCCGGCCATATGGACAGCAATTGCAGCCGCCGCATCATTTCCGGAGTTGATCAAAGCACCTTTTGTAATATCATAAAGGCTGAAGATTTGTCCTGCTTTAAGATAAAGGCTTGTCCCTTCAATTGATGCAGAATAATGATCAATAACCACCGGTTCCTTCATCTCTCCCATTTCCAGACTTAAAATAGCTGCCAATATTTTGGTTGTACTGGCCGGGGGAAGGGGTTCAGTGGCATTGCAACTGTACAGGACAGCACCTGTCTGATAATCAATCAGTACTGCAGCATCAGCTGTGAGCGAGAGTTCGCCTGCTGAACAGGCTCTGACATACGGAGTGATTAATAAGATCAGCAATATTGCCGGCACGAGACAGCGCAGACTTTCCCTCATCTGATATTGGTTCCCCCTTCAAAGCAATATGCTGTTAACCAGCTATTAGTTTTTCCAAAGGCACAATTTGATAACCCTTTTCTCGCAGCCTCTTGATCATCTCAGGCAGGGCCTGGGTTGTTTGTTCTGTGGGATGCATGAGAATAATCCCACCGTTTTGGATGCCGTCGAGCACCCGCGATGTAATCTCTGCCGGTGGCGGCTTTTGCCAATCCACTGTATCTACTGTCCAGAGTATGATCCGGTGTCCCGTTTGAGAGGCAGCCTCGATGACTGTGTCGTTGAATTCTCCGTATGGTGGAGCAAAGTAACGTGTTTTCTGTTGTGCAGCCCGATAGATCACATCTGACGTCTTTTTTATCTCTTCTATGTTTTGCTCAAGAGGAAGATCATTTACATGCGGGTGGGAATATCCGTGATTACCGATTTCATGTCCAAGGCGGGCGACCTTATTGACAAGTTCCGGATGCTCTCCGGCCCATCTTCCGGTCATAAAAAACGTTGCCTTGACGCGGCTTTTTTGTAGTACCTCCAGCATGGCGGGAAGGTGTTCTTCTCCCCAATCCACATTTACTGTTATTGATACCTGCTTTTTAGCGGGGACCCCCTGGTAGATGGGTTTCTTTCTTTGTACAACCTGTTCTGAGGCAAAAGCGGCTGTATAGATACAGATGACCAGCAGTATAAGAGCAGCAATCAAGAAAAGCCTTTTTTTTCCTCCAGAAAAAAACAAACACTTCCGCACCCCCTGAATAAAATTGTATTCCTGGGGATGGGAAGATATTTGTAAAGTGCTTACCTTATTTTTCCGATTTTTGTCTCAGGGCTCTTACAGCCTCTTTGCGAGAAAGATTTACACGTCCCTGTCTATCAATATCTGTGACCTTGACGATGATTTCGTCACCTTCTTTGACAACATCCCTGACTCGGTTGACCCTTCGTTCATCTAACTGGGAGATATGAACGAGTCCCTCCTTGCCTGAACTGCCCATCACTCCTGGAATAATTTCCACAAAGGCACCAAAGTCCATCAACCTGACGACCTTGCCTAAATATATTTTCCCAACCTCAACATCCTTTGTCAGGCTTTCAATGATACTAACCGCCTGTTTCCCGGCTTCCTCACTGATGGCTGAGATAAAAACACGTCCGTCATCCTCGATGTCGATCTGTGTCCCGGTCTCTTCGATGATTCTTCTGATAACCTTGCCCTGGGGACCGATTACATCGCGGATTTTTTCTGTATTGATGGTCATGGTAATAATGCGCGGTGCATGAGGTGATAGATCAGGTCGCGGTTTCTCAATGGTCTCGGTCATTTTCCCCAGGATAAACATCCTGCCTTCTCTTGCTTGATCAAGAGCCTGTCTTAAGACGTCTGTTCCAAGGCCCTGAACTTTGATATCTAACTGCAGGGCTGTAATACCCCTGGCGGTTCCGGCAACTTTAAAGTCCATATCACCCAGGGCATCCTCCATTCCCTGGATATCACTTAAAATTGCATATCCATTTTCACCGCTAACCAGGCCCATAGCAATGCCTGCAACAGGAGCAGAAACAGGAACACCGGCATCCATCAGAGCCAGGGTGCTGCCGCAGACACTGGCCATAGATGATGACCCGTTTGATTCTAATACCTCTGAAACAAGTCTGATGGTATATGGAAACTTGTCTTCATCTGGCAGAACAGGCAGTAGTGCCCTTTCCGCCAATGCCCCATGCCCGATCTCCCTGCGCCCTGGCCCCCTGATAGGCCTGGTTTCACCGACACAATACGCCGGGAAATTGTAATGATGCAGGTAGCGCTTGGATTCATCAAGGCCCAAATCGTCCAGGATCTGTTCCTCGCGAATTGTACCCAGTGTTGCCACAGTCATCACCTGGGTTTGGCCCCTGGTAAACAGACCGCTCCCATGAGCACGCGGCAGTATTCCCACCTCACAGGTAACCTTCCTGATCTCATCAGTCCCTCTTCCATCAGGGCGCAGACCATCCTCAAGGATCATTGTGCGGACAATCTCTTTAAGCTTATTTAAGAAGATCGCCTGTACGGCTTTCTCCTGTTCAGGGTATATCTCGCTGAAGTGCTCTACAGTTTCCTTTTCCAGCTCTTCCAGAGCACTCTGCCTGGCCAGCTTATCAGAATTTTTCACTGCAACAGCAATTTTTTCATGGGCATATGCGGTTACATCAGCCACTATTTGAGGATCAGGCTCAGATAAGGGAACAGCCAGCTTCTCTTTACCGATTTTTTCAACAACTTCTTTTTGAAACTTGACGATCTCCTTGATCGCCTGGTGTCCAAATTCAATCCCTTTGATGATCACTTCTTCACTTGTTTCCTGAGCACCCGCTTCAACCATCAACACTGCCTGTTCGGTGCCGGCTACGATAAGATGTATATCACTCTCTTTTTCCTGCTCTACAGTCGGATTAAGCACATACTCCCCATCTATCCGGCCAACAATAACACCGGCTATAGGGCCCGCAAACGGTATATCTGAAACTGAGAGTGCCGCTGAGGCACCGATCATGGCTGTAATGTTGGGAGAGCAGTCCTGGTCAACAGATAGAATAGTAGCAACTATCTGGACATCATTGCGAAAACCCTCTGGAAAAAGCGGTCGAATCGGCCTATCGATCAGTCTTGCTGAAAGGATAGCCTTTTCTGTAGGTCTCCCTTCTCTTTTAATAAAACCACCTGGAATCTTTCCTACAGCATAGAGGCGCTCCTCGTAATCGACAAGAAGAGGGAAGAAATCGATCCCCTCCCGCGGTTCTTTAGAAATGGTGGCAGTAACCAAAACTACAGTATCGCCATAGTGTACTAAAACAGCGCCATTAGCCTGCTTGGCTACTTTGTCAAATTCAAAAATCAAGGGTCTTTCACCAAGCATCATTTGAAATGTTTCTGGCATGATAAACCTCCCTTTAAAAACAAAATAATAATCAGAAAGAGCGGCTAACCGCTCTCCCTCGCCTTAAATCGGTGTTTTCTTAACGCCGCAACCCTAATTTTTCTACAATATAACGGTAACGAGATGGATCACTCTCCCGCAGGTAATTGAGAAAACCGCGTCTTTGACCGACCATCTTTAAGAGTCCTCTTCTGGAGTGGTGATCCTTTTTGTGCACCTTGAGATGCTCCGTCAAGTAGTTGATTCTTTCTGTAAGCAGTGCGATCTGAACTTCCGGAGAACCTGTATCTCGTTCATGGATCTGGTATTTTTCAATAATTTCTTTCTTCGCTGCAGAATTAAAAGTCACTGTGAAACCTCCCTTACTTTGTTTAGCTTTTCTTGCCAATTATTGTGATTACAAGCCTTCCCGCGGGTATATCCTTGACAACAAGGTCGAATACCCTGCCTGATCTGGCAAAAAATCCGCGGAATCTGGCTGCACTTGGGATATGGGCCGGTATTTCCTGAGCTGCGCGTATGATGTCATCAATAGTTATTTTGTCCTGGCGAAGGTTATTCAATCTTTTTTTTGCATGTTCTGTAATAATAACCTTCATCTTTTACTCCTTACCCTGAAAATAGAAGTCTGATGCCGGAGGACCGTATATTGACAATGGCTATCACGCACCCGGGTTGCGTAATTCGATCTCTTCCTGGGCGATCAGGGTATAGAGCGCATCTTGGAAAGCAGTTATGGCAGCCCGTTCAGCCTGGGTTCTGGCATAGAGCTCTTCCAATTCTTTTGTTAAAGTAATAAATTCCTCGCTGAGACAAATCTGCGAGATCTGCTGGACGACTTTCTTCAGGTTGTGGTGATACTCATGGATCACCGGAAGTCCCAAGTATATTCCTCCTTATCAGAACTTTTTTTTGATCTTACCATAGTTTATCCTTGTTGTAAATCTTTCGGTTTAAGCCTGTACATCACGTTTAATGCTGTTGTTTTCATGATCATCATAAATCTTTATGGCAATCTCAATGTCTTTACGGATTTGCTTAATTAAAAGATCTGGGCTCTCAAACTTTCGCTCATCCCTCATCCTTTCAAAGAGACTGATTTCAATATCTTCATGATAAATATCTCCCTGAAAATCCAGCAGATGTGCTTCTATTAACTCTTGACGGCTGGAACCGAAGGTTGGATGTACCCCGATGTTTGTCACAGTCAAGTAATGCTTTCCCTGAATTAGTGCTTCTCCGGCATATACCCCATTCTGCGGAACCAAAAGTTCATCTGAAACATGGATATTAGCTGTAGGAAACCCTAATTTCCGTCCCCGCTGATCACCTGTCATAATCTTACCCCTGAGAACAGGCCAGTATCCCAGCAGCTCCTTTGCCCATCTAATATCTCCGGTAGACAGTGCTTTGCGAACCAAAGTGCTGCTGATGGGAGTTTCCATGGAGAGAACCGGTGGAACGACCTCTACGTAAAAGCCCTTTTGTTTACCGAGTTCCCTGAGCAACTCCGGTGTCCCCTCAGCTGTACGGCCGAAACGGTAATCGTAACCTACAAATACCCCAGTAACCTGCAGCTTGCCCACCAGTATTTTATCTATGAACTCCTCAGGTGCCAGGGAGGCAAAATCTATGTCAAAAGGAACGATAAAGATGCCCTGAACTCCTTGCTTTTCCAATAATTCGATTTTCTTATCGGTGTCCAGAAGAAGCTTGGGACACTTGCTGGGATTTAATACTTGTTGAGGATGGGGCTGAAAAAGAATGACAGCAGCAAGGGCATTATTTTTCTGAGCATATGCTGTCATTTGCCGGAGAAGCTGCTGGTGTCCGCGGTGTACCCCGTCAAAATTACCCAAAGCAACTACAAGCTGTCTTTCCTGAACCGGCATCTTCTCCATTCCTCCAAAAATGACCATCGAACTTACCTCTTATCCTGTTATTATTATAAGCTTGCAAAAACCTTTTTGGGTTTGTAATGCCATTCCCCTTCATCTGTACTGCAGTAGTTACCCAAAGACAACAGCTTTCCCCCAGGCGAATAAAGGCGAACGAACTCGGGCATTTTGTTCTTACCTATACCACCCAAAATACCTGAAGGGGCCAGGGGCTGACCATTCAATATATGTGGCACCGCTTTTTCTTTAACGGTTAAAGCGGGTATGTCACGCAAGGCATAATCAATAGGAAGCATAAATGATAAATCTTTTCGCATCCACATCTCTTTTATTTCCTCAAGAGTAAGGGCGTTTTCCAGCAGAAAAGGACCACTGGCAGTACGCACTAGAAAAGACATGAAGGCACCACATCCCAATTTTTCACCAAGATCCGCACAGATACTGCGCACATAGGTTCCTTTAGAACACTTGATGTCACATAAAAGACGCGGATATGCCAAACCTCTTTGTAACCGGAGAATGTTGAGTTCATAGATATAAATGCGCCTTGCTTTGCGTTCGATTTCTTTGCCTTCACGTGCCAGTTGATATAACCTTTTACCCTGGTGACGGACAGCGGAAACCATAGGGGGAACCTGTTTTATTTCACCCCTGAATTCATCTAAAACCTCATTTAAGATGAGGGGATCCAGTTTGAACCCCGCTGATTTATCCAATATTTTACCACCCGCATCACAGGTATCTGTTCTGATGCCAAAGGTGAATTCAGCCCTGTATTCCTTCGGCTTATTGATCAGGTATTCCACCACCCGGGTACCCTGTCCCACACAGATAGGGAGAACACCCGCCGCCCCGGGATCCAGTGTTCCGGTATGTCCTATTCTTTTGATGTTGAACATCCGCCGCAGAGCAACCACAACCTCATGGGATGTTAAACCAGGATGTTTAAGAACATTAATCAAGCCGTTCACTTTCGCGGTCCTCCACTGTTTTCGTTCATAGCAAAAAGTTGTTCCTCTGTTTTACGGATCACAAGTTGCTCAATATCCCCTAGCTCACCGTTAATCGTACACCCCGCAGCCCGCTCGTGTCCGCCCCCTCCAAAATGAGCCGCCAGTTTGTTAACATCCAAATAGTTATTCGAGCGAAAGCTGACCTTGATTTCGCTGGGGTTGACCTCTTTAAAAACAATCCCTACTTCTACACCCTTCAATGATTTCACGTAATCGATCAATCCCTCGCTGTCATCTACAGCAGCACCGCTGGAATACAATGAATCTCGTGAAATCGTCATCCAGGCAACTGTACCCTCTTCATTAAGGGAAAGGGATTCTAATCCCCTGGCCAGTAATCGCAAGCTCTCCAGGGACCTTTGCTCATAAAGGTGCTGCTGAACAACTCTGTGTGCCGCCCCGCAGTCAAGCAATAAAGCGGCTGTGCGGAGGCATTTCGCAGTGGTGTTTTGGTGCTGGAATGAGCCGGTATCAGTAATTATCGCTGTATAAAGATTAGTGGCGATCTCTGAGGTAACGGGCATTTTTGCTTTAAGCAGGAGGTCATAGATTATTTCCCCGGTTGCCGCCGCCTGCGGATCCACCACATTCAGGTCCCCAAAATACTGGTTGCTGATGTGGTGGTCTATATTGAGCAGTTTCCCTGCCCTCTGCAAAACCTTCTGGGCTTCTTCCCCAGCACGTGTTATGTCAGTGCAGTCAAGTGTAATGCCTAGATCAAACCTCGCCAGCACATCTGATGTTTTTTGTACCTGCCGCGACCCCGGCATAAATTGAAAGGCGACCGGTATCGGATGAGGCATGATCATAACCGCATTTTTACCTGCATTTAATAATGCCAGACCAAGCCCCATCAAGGAGCCCAGGGCATCACCATCAGGATTTATATGTGTTGTTAACACAAAATTATCATGCATCTTGATAGCTGTGGCTGCTTCCTCTAGATTATCCATCAGTCCTCCCATTCTCTTCCGGCAGCAGGTCCCGAAGCATCTTGTCGATCTTAAAGCTTTGCTGAATTGATTTATCCAGTACAAATAATATCTCCGGATGGTAGCGCAACCTGATCTGTTTTCCCAATTCCGATCTGATAAATCCGCTGGCACTCTGTAAACCCTCAAGGGTTTTTTGCTGTTCATCCTCTGAGCCCAGGACACTGACATATATTTTTGCGTAGCGACGATCTTTGGAAACATCGACAGCTGTTATACTTGTGAGTCTGTTGATGCGTGGGTCCTTCAACCCTGTCTGCAATAGGTCTGTTACAACACGTTGTATTTCACCGGCCAGGCGGTTGGCACGGTAGCTCACTTTCAATCACCTCTTAAGACTTTAGCTCTCTTTTGATCGCTTCTATCTGATAGATCTCCAGAATATCCCCGGCTTTTATGTCCTGGAATTTGTCAAGCCCTATTCCGCAATCATGCCCCTGTGCAACTTCCCGTACGTCATCCTTGAACCTTTTTAGGGAATCTATAACTCCCTCATAGATCACAACCCCATCACGGATAACCCTTGCTTTGCTGTTTCTAACAGCCTTCCCTTCGAGAATATTGCAGCCGGCGATCATTCCCACTTTTGGAATATGGAAGAGATTTCGCACCTCGGCCCTGCCCACACTCACCTCTTTGTAAATGGGTTCCAAGAGCCCCTCAAGTGCTGCTCTAATGTCTTCGAGAGCCTCATAGATTACACGGTAGAGCCTGATCTCAACTTTTTGGGATTTCCGCAGCCTTTTTAGCATTGACATCAGGCCTCACATTGAAGCCGATGACCAGGGCATTGGATGCGCTGGCAAGCATAACATCGGTCTCTGTTATGGCACCAACCCCTGAATGTATAATATTGATCCTTACTTCCTGATCTCCCATTTTTTCCAGGGCCTGAATCAATGCCTCTACTGAGCCCCGAACATCAGCCTTAACAACCAGGTTGAGCTCTTTTACTTTACCTTCTTTGATCTGCTTAAAAAGCTCTTCCAGTGTCACTTTCTCGGGAATAACATTTTCAATCTGCCGTTTTTTCTCATAGCGTTTTTCTGCAATCTGACGGGCTAATTTTTCTTCATAAACAGCATAAAGAAAATCACCGGCAGCAGGGACTTGTGACAGTCCCAGGATCTCTACAGGTACCCCGGGGAGGGCTTGATCGATCCGGCGTCCCTTAAAATCATGCATCGCCCTTACCTTGCCCGAGGATGTGCCTACTAAAATCTGGTCACCTATCTGCAGTGTGCCCTTTTGAATCAGAACTGTGGCCACAGGGCCCCTTCCTTTATCCAGTTCTGCCTCAATCACAATACCCCTGGCCAGACTCTTAGGATTCGCTTTCAACTCCTCCATCTCAGCAACCAGCAATAACATCTCCAGCAGTTGATCAATACCTGTTCCTTTTTTTGCAGAAACAGGGACACAAATGGTCGTTCCACCCCACTCCTCGGCAACCAGACCATATTCAGTAAGCTGTTGTTTCACAATGTCTGGATTGGCTCCCGGTTTATCCATCTTATTAATGGCTACCACTATTGGCACACCGGCAGCTTTGGCGTGGTTGATCGCTTCAACAGTCTGAGGCATTACCCCATCATCAGCTGCCACAACAAGTACTGCGATATCTGTCGCCTGTGCACCACGGGCTCGCATGGTCGTAAAAGCTTCATGGCCGGGAGTATCCAGGAAAGTTATCTTCTTGCCCTTTACCTCTATCTGGTAAGCACCGATATGCTGGGTAATACCCCCTGCCTCTGTTGCCGTAACATCTGTATGGCGAATATAATCCAGCAGAGATGTTTTGCCGTGGTCAACATGTCCCATAACAGTGATCACAGGCGGTCTGGATCTCATGTTTTCCGGGCGATCAGGTTCATCATCCAAGGCCGCTTCCAGCTCCACAATCTCATCCTGGACCTCAACATCAACCCCGAATTCTGACGCTACCAGTGTTGCTGTTTCGCTGTCAATTACCTGGTTTAAGGAAGCCATTACTCCCAAATCGATCAGCTTTTTGATAACCTCACTCCCATTGACATGCAGGTAATTGGCCAGTTCCTGTACAGTGATTTTGTCCTCAATGATAATTTTTTTCGGTTCTGTATCTTCTAGTACTGTGCGTTGATAGTCCTTTCGTTTTCTTTTGGTGCGGCTGCGGAAAGGAGTATCCACTTTTGCCATGATCTTACGCTTGTTCTGCTCTTTTTTCTGGCGCAATTCCTCTTTGCGCTGTTGAGCCCGCTTGCGAAAATCCTTTTCTTTGGCCTCAGCATCCTCGGCGGGTTGCTGAGGGGCCGCATTTTTCCCCTTTTTATCCTTTCTGCCATCGGGTCTTAACCTTTTCCTAATAGCGATTATGTCTTTTTCTTCGATAGTGCTCATATGGTTTTTAACTGTATAGCCCATCTGACGCAAGCGGACTACCAGGTCTTTGCTGTTCATTTTCAGTTCTTTAGCCAATTCATGAATCCTAACTTTTGCCATTCAATCACCCCCGTATTGTTTAGCCCGTACCTTTTCTTTTCCAAGCTCTCTAATAAGGCCTTCTGCTATTTCCTGGGAGAGAACCGCCCAATAGCACGCCGGGTTTTGTCCCAAAAATTTGAGATATTCGTCCCTGTTACCGAACTCAACAAAAGGAATGTCCTGGGACTGGCATTCCCTTACCACTTTCTTGCGGTTTATCCCCGCATCCTCAGTAATTATGACCAACCGCGCCTTCTTTTTACGGATGGCATAAAGGCAGTTCGTCATTCCAGATACCAGCTTGTTAGATTTTTTGGCAAATCCCAACAGAGTATAAAATGTCAAAAGCTATCACCTGATATGGTTTTCTTTAAAGCTGCAATGACTTCCTGAGGCAGTTCCATCCGCAGTGCTCGTTCCAGCTGTTTACCGGCAAGTGCAGCTGACAGACACTCCATTCTGCGGCAGAGGTAAGCACCCCTTCCCGATAACTTACCTGTAGTGTCAATTTTTATCTCGTAATCCGGACTCCTTACTATGCGGATCAGCTCCTTCTTCCCCCTGGTCTGTCCGCAGCCAACACAGATCCTTTGAGGAACCTTTCTCACTCTAGCCATCAGAGTTCACCCCTTGTTCCTCAGATTGATCAACTTCATCCAGGGACTGCTCCTCAGCCACATCCAACTGTGATTCATCTTTGATATCTATTTTCCATCCCGTCAGGCGCGCAGCCAGTCTGGCATTTTGCCCTTCTTTACCGATAGCCAGAGAAAGCTGATGATTCGGAACAATCACCCGGGCAGCTTTTTGATCCTCATCGATCACAACTGAAACAACTTTAGCCGGGCTGAGGGCATTAGCGATAAACTCCTTCAACTCAGTGTCCCATTTTACTATATCAATTTTTTCTCCCTTTAGCTCTTGAACAATTGCCTGGACGCGCATTCCTTTCGGCCCCACACAAGCCCCGATGGAGTCAACATTTTCACTTCTGGAATAAACAGCTATCTTGGAGCGCATCCCCGGCTCCCGGGCAACAGCCTTTATTTCAACAATTCCCTCAAATATTTCAGGTACCTCTAATTCAAAAAGCCTCTTCAGCAGACCTGGATGCGTCCGGGAGACCAAAATCTGTGGACCCTTGGTGGTTTTCTTTACCTCTGTGATATATGTCTTAATCCGATCCCCATGCTCATACCTTTCGGTTATGATCTGCTCAGATGGCAATAGTACAGCTTCAGTTCTGCCCAGGTCAATATAAACATTTTTTGCTTCCTGGCGCCTGACAATCCCAGTAACAATATCCCCCTCACGGCTTAAAAATTCCTCATAAATCAGACCGCGTTCAGCCTCACGGATCTGTTGAACAACAACCTGTTTTGCTGCCTGTGCGGCAATTCGCCCAAAATTGCTTGGAGTAACCTCCATCTCTATTATTTCGCCCTCTTTGGCTTCCGGATCGATCTGCACCGCCTCATCCAAAGAGATCTCCAGAGCTGGATCAGTCACCTCAGAAACAGCTGTTTTCCTTGAGAAAACTTTAATTTCACCTGTTTCTCTTGCTATCTCAATGCGAGCATTCTGAGCGGATCCGAAATTTTTTTCTATATGCGGTATGCAGGGCATGCTCTATTGCCTGCAGAAGAACTTCACTGCTGATCCCTTTTTCCTTTTCAATATCCTTCAAAGCGTTGATAAAATCAAGGTTCATTTTTCATTCACCTCCCCATCATCACAGATTTATTTAATATATTTTCAACCTTGCCTGTCCAATTAATTGATAGGGTATTTTCATCTGACGGCCATCTTCAAGTTCCAGAACAACCTGATCTTCCACAAAATCCACAAGCATGCCTTGAAAATTCCTGCTTCCTTCAATTTTACTCATTGTGCGTAATTTTATTGCAGAACCACGAAAACGCACAAAATCTTCCGGTTTTTTTAATGGTCGCTCCACCCCCGGAGAAGAAACCTCTAAAAAATAGTGGTGAGGAATAACATCTAACCTCTCCAGTTCAGCACTGACAAAACTGCTGACTTTCTCACAATCCTCATGACACACCCCACCAGCTTTATCTATGAAAATGCGCAGAAACCAGTTCGCCCCCTCCTTTTTGTACTCTATATCCACCAACTCAAGTTCTTTCTGTAAGATAAAGGGGCTAATTATTTCCTCAACCCTGACACTAACTGGCTGTTTCTTCAAAGGATTTCCCTCCGTTTTTGCCAATCTAGAAATAATATGAAAGAGTGGGCGCAAACCCACTCTTACTTACCTCCTGAAAAATACTCGCTTCTTGGAAGCGGTTTTAACCCCCCCGCATCAATGTATTTATTATAACAAAAGCTACCTTAACCTGCAATGTTTTTGGTCGTTAGCATCGATGGTTTCCATTATGAACAATGTGGTTTACTGTTTGGAGCATTTCATCGCTGCCAGCTTTTCCTGAAGATAGGCTGTAACTCTATCCTTTTCCTTGAAGACCAATTCCCCTGTGGCTCGCCACTTGATTTCCACAAGGCCCTCAGCAATCGCCTTCTTGCCGATAACAACGCGACACGGGTAGCCGATCAAGTCGGCATCCTTAAATTTAACACCCGGCCGTTCCTGCCGGTCATCATAGAGCACATCGATTCCCGCTGTCTCTAATTGTTGATAAAGATCCAGTGCAAACCCTGCCTGAGCTTGATCACGCTGATTGACTGCCATGATGACAACATCAAAAGGAGATATAGCTGCCGGCCAGATAATACCGTCCTGATCATGACTTTGTTCCACAGCCGCGGCCATGGTCCTGGTAACCCCGATCCCATAACAACCCATAACCACAGGTATCTCTTTCCCGTTTTCATTGAGTATTGTAGCACTCATAGCTTCACTGTACTTGGTTCCCAACTTAAAAATATGCCCTACTTCTATGCCATGCTGCACTTGTAAGGGCGCACCACAGTGGGGGCAGGGATCACCCTCTATAGCAGTCCTGAAATCGCCGTAATGGTCAACATGATAATCGCGCCGCGGATTGACGTTGATGTAATGATAGCCGGGTTTATTGGCCCCGGCAACTGTATTATATAAATGCTCGACCTCTAAATCTCCAAGAATCGTCACCTTTGTTTTTTCACGCAAACCAACAGGGCCGGCAAATCCCATAGGAATGCCATAATTATTTAACATTTCATGGGGATCGGCAGTATCCAGCATATTAGCCCCTAAATAATTAAGCACTTTTGTTTCATTTACTGAACGGTCTCCCCGCACCAGAACAACTACTATTTTCCCATCAACATTATAAAAAAGCGATTTTAAAATTTGATCTGTATTTACTTGCAGATAGGAGGCCACATCCTGCACAGTACACGCTTCAGGTGTGGCTGCTAATTCCAATGGCCTTTCTTCCTCTGATGATTTTGCCTCACCGGTCAAATGACATGGCGTTTTTTCCATATTCGCTGCGTAATCACATGCTGAGCAAAAAGTTATTTGATCCTCTCCGGTATCTGCCATCACCATGAATTCATGGGAAACATCCCCTCCGATGGCTCCGGAATCCGCTTCCACAGCCCTGAAGTCAAGGCTGCACCTGCTGAAGATCTTATTGTAGGCATCATACATTTTCCGGTAACTTATTTCCAGGCCGTCTTCATCCATATCAAAAGAGTATAAGTCCTTCATAATAAACTCTCGCCCCCGCAGCAATCCAAAGCGAGGCCGTCGTTCATCCCTGTATTTGTTATGTATCTGATAGAGCAGCAGTGGTAATTGACGGTATGAGTTGACCTCCTGACTGAATAAGTCAGTAATTAATTCTTCGTGGGTTGGCCCCAGGCAAAAGTCCCGCCCATGGCGATCCCGCAAACGATACATCTCCGGTCCATAAACATCCCAGCGGCCAGACTCTTGCCAGAGTTCTGCGGGTTGGATAATCGGAAGCTGCAGTTCTACTCCCCCGGCACGATTCATCTCTTCCCTGACGATATTTTCTTATTTTTTTAACAACCCTGTTTCCCAAAGGCAGAAGTGTGTAAATCCCAGCAGCCACCCTTCTTACCATTCCAGAACGTAAAAGAAGTTGATGGCTGATTGTATCTGCTTCAGCGGGGACTTCCCGCAGGGTAGGAATCAGCATATTTGTTACCTTCATCTGACCTGCTTCCTTTCCTCCAGTATTTGCTCGATCTCTGAAATCAGAGTTTCCATCAGCTCATCTTCAGGGACCTTTTTTACTAACTTACCGTGCTTGAACAGGATAGCACACCCTTTACCTCCTGCAATACCTACATCCGCATCTTTGGCCTCCCCGGGCCCATTAACCACACACCCCATGATAGCCACTTTTAGATCCTCATCTGTAACCGGAAGGTGTTTCTCCACCTCATTTAACACCTTAAAGAGATCGATCTGGCAGCGTCCACAGGTGGGACAGGAAATAAGTTCAATACCTCCTGTCCTGAGGCCGAGAGATTTGAGGATCTGTAAACCAACGCGTATCTCTTCAGAGGGGTGATCCGTCAAAGACACCCTGATCGTATCACCGATCCCGTCAGCCAGCAAGCTTCCAATGCCAATGGCTGATTTAATTGTTCCTACCCGTGCACCCCCTGCCTCTGTCACACCCAGATGTAAGGGGTAATCAACTTTTTCAGAGAGCAAGCGGTAGGCTTCAATAGTGACCGGCACAGAAGTTGCTTTCACGGAAATCACGATATTGTAATAGCTCTCACTCTCCAAGAGAGAAACATGAGTAAGAGCACTCTCCACCAACCCTTTAGCGGTCCTGCCGTACCTTTCGGCGATCTCGGGGTCAAGAGAACCCATATTTACCCCGATGCGGATGGGAATATCTTTTCCTGCAGCTGCCCTGACAAGCTCATGAACACGTTTTGGCCCCCCGATATTGCCGGGATTGATCCGCAAACCATCGACACCACTTTTTATAGCTACCAGGGCCAGGCGATAATCAAAATGAATATCTGCCACAATAGGGATGGAGATTTCTTTTTTGATTTTCTTTAATGACTCTGCGGCCTCTTGATCCGGTACAGCTACTCGTATAATCTCACAGCCGATACTCTCCAGTTCCTTGATCTGTGAGATTGTTACTGCAGCATCCCTGGTATCTGTTTTCGTCATGGTCTGCACTGTAATAGGGGCATCACCACCTACCAGTGCATTGCCAACCCTTACCTGTCTTGTTTTTTTGCGTTTATAGATCATTGATGCTAACCCCCCGTAAAGATACGGGCAATATCATTATAAGTAATCAACACAAAGAGCACCATGAGCAGAGCAAAACCGATCAGGTGAATAAAGTTCTCTTTTTCAGGTGCCACAGGTTTGCCTCTCAGTCCTTCAATCATTAAGAATATTAATTTGCTGCCATCGAGTGCCGGGATAGGGAGAATGTTGATAAGGGCGAGGTTGATGCCCAGTATTGCAGTAAAGATCATCAAATACCCTGCTCCTCCTGCAGCAGCTTCACCGATGGCAACTGTAATGCCCACAGGACCGGCGACCTCATTGGTGGAAATCGTACCTCCGATCAATCCGACAAGTCCCACTAGAACAAGCCTGGCAAATTCAAATGCTTGATCAATCCCAGCTTTATTGCTGAAATAAAGCCTTGTTTTTGCCATATTACCTGCTGAGTAATACCGATCTGGTATATCTCGTACTGGGGATCATAACGTGGTGTTACTGTATAGCTAAGCTTCTGCTCCTGGCGTTCCACAACAAGATTGAGGTCGCGCTCTCCGCTTTCCCGTATGCTTCCGGCCACCTCTTCCCAATTCCGAGTAGGTACTCCATTGATAGACACAATTCTATCCCCTGCTCTAAGACCCGCTGTCATCGCCGGGCTTTCCGCGAGAACTTCTCCGATCAGATTGGAATTGGATGCAGCAGGCTGCCCAATTAATCCAAAAGTGATCACAAAGAGCAGGATAGCCACGAGAAAATTCATGACAGAACCGGCGGAAATCACCGCAAAACGGCTTTTCAGCGGCTTGCTATTATAACCGTTAACATGATCATCCTCCTCCTCTGGATCCATGCCGGCCATTCTCACAAAACCACCCAAAGGCAGTATCCGCAGGGAATACATAGTGGTATCCTCACTCTTTTGAAACCCAAGGAACTTTGGGCCAAAGCCAATGCTGAACTCAAGCACCTGAATGCCTACCATTTTAGCAACCATAAAGTGCCCCAGTTCATGGACAAAGATGAGAAAACCTAAAACCAGGATTGCAATGATAACCACTTTTAACCACCCCTGTCAGGTTATTAATGGGAAACGCATAAACAGGAATTTAAACTCATTTCTTAGATTGTTGATTGATCAACTGTCTGGTGCATTCCCTGGCCCATCTGTCTGCTTCCAAAATATCATCCAGATCCAGCTTCCCGGTCTTCAGGTTATGTAAATTCATCACTTCATCGACCAGTTCGGATATTGCATTAAAAGCAATCTTATGCCCTAGAAACGCCTGGACCGCCACTTCATTGGCCGCATTAAGCACCGCCGTCATCGTCCCTCCGATTTTACCAGCTTCTCTGGCTAATCTCAAGCAGGGGAAGCGACCTAAATCCGGGGTTTCAAAGCTCAACTGGCCAACCTGAACGAGATCTAGAGGATGAAGGTTATTTCTTTTTCGTTCCGGATAAAAAAAGGCGTACTGTATGGGAACTCTCATATCCGGCCAGCCTAACTGGGCAAGAACAGCACCATCTTTGTAAGCCACAAGACTGTGGATAATACTCTGGGGGTGAATCACCGCTTCGATGCGGTCGTAGTCGATCCCAAACAGCCATCTGGCTTCAATTATTTCAAGGCCCTTGTTCATCAGAGTAGCAGAATCAATGGTGATCTTGTCACCCATCTGCCAGGTCGGATGGCGCAGGGCCATTTCAGGAGTAATTTTTTTAAGTTGATCAACAGGCATCTCCCTGAAGGGCCCCCCGGAAGCGGTAATGAGCAATTTTTCTACATCTGCAGTATCCTCCAGGCACTGAAAAATAGCTGAATGCTCACTATCCACAGGTATGATCCGGATCCCTTTCTTTAAGGCTGCCTCTGTAACCAAACTACCACCTGCTACCAGTGTTTCTTTATTGGCCAGGGCGATCTGCTTATTGTGGGTTATTGCCTCCAGAGTGGGAAGCAGTCCCCCCAAACCACTGACAGCTATAAGAATTAAATCAACATCGGGGATCCGTACAAGCTCCAGTATTCCATCGGTGCCTGCCAGACAGCGGGTGTTAGAGCCCTGTAACCTGTGTTCTAATTCAAGTGCTGCATCTTTATCTTCAACGGCCACATAAGGAACTCCAAAGGTTTTGGCCTGTTCTTCCAATAAATCGATATTGCGCTGCGCAGCAATCCCCAGCACCTGCAAATCAGAGTTGTGCCATCCCACTACCTCCAGGGCTTGTCTTCCGATCGAACCGGTGGAACCTAAGATCACAATATTCTTTTTCATCTATTCAGCATCCTTAATTATTTTCTTCAAAAGCCTTATAAATAATTACTACAGCTGGCCCCAGGATAAGCCCCCAAAAACCAAAGATTGTAAAGCCTAAATAGAGAGAGACCAATGTTGTCAGTGGGTGGAGGCCAATGTGCTCACCAACTACTTTAGGCTCCAACATCTGCCTTACAATGACGATTATACCATATAAGATGAGCAACCCAATTCCTAAGCCGGGGCTCCCTGTCAAGAACATCAATAGTGCCCAAGGAACAAATACTGTACCAGGCCCAACGATAGGCAGAAGATCTAACAAGGCCATTAAAAGTGCCAGGATAAAAGCATATCTTACGCCAAGAATAGAAAGCCCGATCAAGGTCAGAAAACCGGTAATACTGATCAGGATCAATATGGCTCTGATATAACCGTGTAATGCCCTTTGTAAACCCTGGCCAACCCTGCGCGTCCCTGCTTCCCATTTGTCAGGCATCCACCGTATAATCAATCCGGAAACATTGGCTTTTATCTGTTCATAATCACGCGCAAAAAAGAAACTGGCAATGAGCGTTACTACCAGCAGAATAAAGTACTGTGGCAGGGCTTTAATAAAGTTAAAAAACTGTGTTAACAGTACAGCAACAACATCTCTGACAACATCCAGGCTCTTCCAGAAATCCTCCATTGTTTCCTTAACAAACTGAGATGGTATATGGAGCCTTTCCAAGAAAACTTGGAACTTATCTATCACATTGTTAAAACTCCAGTGATTCCATTCGTCAGAATAATTGCTCAATGTCACGGAGAGATCTACCATCTCACTGATCAGATTGAACACCAATAGGTACACTACCCCTCCGATCAAGGTCAGAAAAAGAACAAGTGAGATCAGTGTACCCAGTGTTCTGGATAAATGCAGTTTGTTTTCAAATATGTTAATTACGGGATTGAGTAAAACTGCTACCAAATAGGCAAACAGCAAGGGGAGGGCAATTATGAGGCTTGTCGAAATCATTGATGACAACAACGGCCAAAAATATTGGACAAAGAAGTAAATTCCTGCACCTGCCAGCAGAATAATTACTGTTTTCAAAAGCGTCATTAACGCTTTTTCCAGTGATGGAGACAAAATCTCACTCCTTCTAGAACAAAATCAGTTTAATGAAAAAATATGCAACAGGGGCGCTAAAAAGAAGGCTGTCAAAGCGATCAAGAACACCACCGTGACCGGGTATCAGTGTCCCGGAATCCTTGATTTTTCCCATTCTTTTGATAGCTGATTCCACAAGATCCCCTATTTGAACAATAAAACCTGTTATAACACCAAGCAGCAGCACCTTGGGATAAGATAGGATAGGGCAAAATAACTGGAATAGGGCTGCAGTGCCTACACAGAATAATATGCCTCCAATAGAGCCTCCGATGGTTTTACGTGGGCTCAAGGTTGGACATAGAGCCCGGCGTCCAAAGAGGCGTCCGATAAAATAAGCACCGATATCACATGCCCAGGTGAGAAGAAACACCAAAAGCAGCAATTGTAATCCATATGGGGTCAACTTTCTGATCAAAATCAAGTGGCTTAATAAAACACTGATATAACAACTCCCCAGGTATGATGCCGCAATATCACCTATGTCAAACCTGGGAAAAGCAAAAACCAGCAGCACCATGTGCAGTATTAAAAAAATGATCATTCCAGTAAATAAACAGCCGCCTTCTCTCCCGTCAGGTGTAAAATAAGCCAACAGGGGGAAAAGGAAGGCACTCCCGTAAACAAGGAATTGGGAAACCTGATAATGCATACGCCGGTAGATCCGCATTAATTCATATGAACCGACGAGAGCTAAAAGCACAACAAAAACAACCAGAGGGATGCCGCCTAAATAAATTAATAAAACCAGAACCGGTATGCCAATTAAGGCACTGATTATCCTTTTCCAAAACAAATCACTTAAGCCCTCCGAAACGACGTTTTCTGCCCTGGTATGACAGTAAAGCCAATAAAAACTCCTCTTTGCGAAAATCCGGCCAATAGACACTGGTACTGTAAAACTCTGTATAAGCTATTTGCCATAATAAGTAATTGCTGATGCGCAGTTCTCCTGCAGGCCTGATCAACAGATCAGGATCCGGCAGATCACCTGTATAGAGGTGTTTTTGAAAAACCTCTTCAGTAATTTCGTCCGGGCTCAGTTTGCCCTCTACCGCTAACTGAGCAATACTGCGGGCAGCATCTATTATCTCTGTTCTTCCTCCGTAGTTCAAAGCAATATTTAAAATTAATTTCTTGTTGTTTGATGTCAGATCCTGGGCACGCTTAATTTCTCGCTGTGCCATGGAAGGGAGGTCACTGATTCTGCCAACAGCCCTTACCTGTACCTGCTCTTTATGAAGTTCATCCAGTTCTTTATGAATATACTCATACAGCAAACCCATCAAGATGCTGACTTCTTCTTGAGGTCTTTTCCAATTTTCCGTGGAAAATGCAAAAACGCTGAGAATGTTAATCCCTAAATCAAGACATAGTTCTACAGCCGCTCTCAGTGACTCCATACCGGCACGATGCCCCGCTCCCCTGGGTAGGCCCTTTTCTTGGGCCCAGCGTCCGTTTCCATCCATTATAATGGCAACATGGTGCGGCAAACGTGACCTCTCCAAATTATTCCGCGAATTATCTTGCTTGTTTTTGGGGAATATACTTTTGATGATATTTTCCATGCCGTCGCCCCTGTTTTTTAATCTTAGAAAAAACCCCCTCCTGGAGGGGGAAAAATCTGTCGGTTTTTTTTATTCTTCTATAATTGCGTCGTTCGGGCAGACATCTATGCATGTTCCACAATCTTCACACTTTTCCATGTCGATTGTATAGACGCCATCATTTTCGACAATTGCATCGTTAGGGCACTCATCAATACAGGTACCGCAATCCTCACACTTATCAGCGATGATCTTATAAGCCACTCTTTTTCACCTCCTTTTCTTCAATAGCTGGGTCATTGTAGTATTCGCTGCATATAATTAGTTCAATTAATCCCGTTTCCAGCAATCGTTGGCGTACGATTCTGCTGCGTTTATTTGAATGGCCACAGGTATATTTGAAATCTACACGATAACCGCCCTTTTGCAGTATCAGGCACCCCTCTTCTGGGGTAAACCCGATTACATCTGGAATCTCTTCCTTATCTGTCATCTACTCTCAACCCTAAATCTCCAGTATCTCTTTTTCTTTGGCTTCAGCAACCTGGTCAATATTTTTAATATACTTATCAGTTAAATCTTGTATATCATTGAGGTAGCGTTTTGCTTCGTCTTCGGAAACATCTCCCTTTTTATCGGCATCTTTAACCTGATCATTAGCTTCCCTTCTAAGATTGCGAATAGCAATACGTCCCTCTTCCGCTTTTTTGTTGACAACCTTGACCAGGTCCTTCCGCTTTTCCTCGGTCAGTGTCGGAATAGCCAGCCTGATCACATTACCGTCACTCACAGGAGTAATCCCCAGGTCCGATTTTAAGATCGCTTTCTCTATCTGAGGCACCATATTTCTATCCCAGGGTTGGATCACCAGAAGACGAGATTCCGGAACAGAAATAGTTGCCATCTGATTAATAGGTGTGGGTGTGCCGTAATAATCCGCAAATACCTTTTCCAAAAGAGCAGGGGTCGCCCTCCCGGCACGCATTGTTGTGTAATCTTTAACTAGAAGGTCAACCGTTCTCTTCATTTTACTTTCCGTCTGTTTTAACACATCATTCATTTGATTCCCTCCCTACTACAGTACCGATCTTTTCACCCATCACTGCTTTCAAAACATTACCTGTATCCCTGATTCCGAAAACAATAATCGGAATTTGATTATCCATGCACAGGGATGCAGCAGTAGAATCCATAACCCCCAGACCATTTTTCAAAAGATCCATGTACTTCAACTCTGTGAATTTTTGAGCAGCGGGGTTAATTCTGGGGTCAGAATCGTATACCGCATCGACATTCTTAGCCATTAAAATAACATCCGCCTCTATCTCTGCGGCGCGCAGTGCCGCAGTGGTATCGGTCGAAAAGAAGGGATTCCCAGTACCTCCTGCAAAAATAACCACACGACCCTTCTCTAGATGGCGGATCGCCCTGCGCCTGATATAGGGTTCTGCAACCTCCCGCATCTCAATGGCTGTCTGTACACGGGTATCAACGCCCTCCTTTTCCAGGGCATCCTGCAGTGCCAGAGAATTGATCACAGTAGCAAGCATTCCCATATAATCTGCTGTAGCACGGTCCATACCTTTAGTGCTGCCTGCTACCCCTCGCCAGATATTGCCGCCTCCTACAACAATGGCAACTTCAACATTTCTGTCATTTACCTCTTTGACTTCCAGAGCAATTGTTCTTAATATATTATGGTCGATCCCATAACCATTTTCACCGGACAGAGCCTCACCACTTAGCTTGAGAACCACCCTCTTATATTGAGGATTTTTCACGGGAAAACCTCCTGTCCTCCCAAATTCCATTCTACGTTGAACTTGAAAATCCTTTCTATGGTGTAGAAAATATTAACCCTCTTCACCTAGTTGAAAGCGACAGAAGCGGCGTACAACTAACATTATTTTTCGCCCAATTTGGTGATGTATTCATTGATCGAGATCTTTTACGATTCTATCGGGTTCTCTTATATATGGCTGCTCCATCAAACATATCTCTTGATAAAATTTCTCCATCCTTCCCGTGACTATCTTTTCAACAACTTTGTCCGGTTTGCCTTCATTCTTGGCTTGTGTCTCTAAAACACTCTTTTCAGTGTCAATCCTCTCCTGGGGCACATCAGTGCGTTCCACATAGAGTGGATTGGCAGCTGCTACCTGCATAGCCAATTCCCGGCATAAATGCCTGTAGTCATCAGTTTTAGCAACAAAATCTGTTTCACAGTTAACTTCAATCAAGACACCAAGCTTGCCCCCGGCATGAATATATGCATCAATGTACCCGTCCTTGGTGGCTCTTCCAGCTTTTTTAGCAGCGGCAGCAAGTCCCCGCTCTCTCAGGTAGATAATGGCTTTTTCCAGATCCCCTTTTGTTTCTTGAAGCGCTTTCTTGCAATCCATGATCCCTGAACCTGTCCGCTCCCGCAGTTCCTTAACTAATTCAGCCTTAATCAAAAGGATCCCTCCTGAATTTTACTCTTGTTGTTCTTCTTCTTCTATTTGCTCTCCTTGTTTTGCTTCTAAAACGGCATCTGCCATCTTCGAGGTAAGCAGACGCACAGCCCTGATGGCATCATCATTGCCCGGTATCACATAATCAATTTCGTCAGGATCGCAGTTTGTATCTACTATACCTATAGTAGGTATCCCTAATTTACGGGCTTCCCGCACTGCAATCTGCTCTTTTCTGGTGTCAATGATAAAGATTGCCCCGGGAAGGTCATTCATGTCTTTAATGCCCCTCAAAAACCTATAAAGTTTTTCCTTTTCTGTTTTAAGTTTGGTGACTTCTTTTTTAGTAAGCAGTTCAAAATGCCCGGACTCTTCCATTTTTTCCAATTCCCGCAGTCTCTCTACACGCTTTCTGATGGTCTGGAAATTTGTCAACATCCCTCCCAGCCATCTGACATTGACATAATACATACCACATCTTTCGGCCTCTTCTCTTACGGAGTCCTGAGCCTGTTTCTTTGTGCCGACAAACAATACACTCTTTCCTTCACTCACTACTTCTTTGATAAAATTGCAGGATTCTTCGATCATCTTAACGGTTTTTTGGAGATCAATGATGTAAATGCCATTGCGCTCCGTAAAAATATAGGGTGCCATTTTAGGATTCCAGCGCCTTGTCTGGTGTCCAAAATGTACCCCCGCCTCAAGCAACTGTTTCATGGTCACTACTGCCATAATAAAAACTCCTCCTTTGGTTTTACCTCCGCTGCCTTCATAACCGGACAGACCCGCAGGACCCCCGCCCAGCTCTCCTTAAAGCAGCGTGTGTTTTTTCCAATCGATAGTATAACACATCGAACCGGCATCAAGCAACGCATAACAGCCAAATATGAAAAATAAAGGCACCTTTAGACTTGAAAAGGTGCCTGTTTCTTCTAACTTATTTGTTTTCTTTTTAATTGCAGAACCAATTCTACTTCTTTACGTCCTATATTAAGCCTTTTGGCGATCTCTTGAGTGTTTAAACCCTCATCCGCCATTTTTACCATTTTGGCAAATTTTTCTCCATCATTTATCCGTTGGTCCTGCTCACCACCCTTACTTGGCGGTGGCGGGGTTGTCTGCCCCTTCTTATTCGGATTACGGGGCTTGCCTCTCCCGGAATACTTCTGCTGTCTTGCTTTATCTCGACCAGAATCCCTGGAATCCTTACTGCCGGAATGAACGTGTTGTTCCAGCTTAACAACAGAATCCCGCACCTGTTTGACCTGATTATCAACCCTCGATACCGCCTGGTCTGTTTGCTTTTTAGCGGTGGCCAACATCTCTTTGATTTCCTTTTTATACTGATCCATTTCCTTGAGGAGTTCCTCTACTTTCTCTATTTCCCCAGTTATCTGTCGCAGTTTAAGATCACGCCTGTCTCGCCATACAACTACGAAAACCAGAGTGATGATACTTATTGTCAGCAGCGATAAAATAATAAGTATGGGTTCCATCTCTTATCAATAACACCTCTGGGCTAAATTTTTAGATTAATGAGATGACCTGAAAGATAATTTAACACCTCCTGGTCACGCTCCAGACTTCGTTCATTGTTTTTTCGAAGTCCCCTGTCTTGATTCTTTTAAAAACCCCGGCCCTGTCCTCCCTGGTCTGAGGTGGGTTATGATTTGACCCCTTTGGTGATCAAGAATCCCCTCCTTTACTATGGTATTACCCCCTGATTTAATAAAACCTCTTTAATTATGCTGTTCACCACTGTACCCTCTTTATCTAGATTTCTCCTCTCACCCCATTTTTCCTGCCCTGCGTATGATTTTATGCTCTTTTATCTAGATTGTTAACTTTTCCTTGCTGCTAATTAATCCCTCAGCTTTAAGGATGAGCACTGCCTGTCCCAGGAGAACAGGCCAATATATCTTATTTTTCTGGGTGCCGTAAAACATCCCCCAAAAAAATATGGCAACAGCTTAAATTCGCTTTTGCCATAAAATCGATAATTTTATAGTCCTGGTTGCATTTACTGCCCCAACTTTTTGAGTTCATCCAGGAGGTTTTCATTGAGGATACGTATATAGGTGCCTTTCATACCTAAGGATTTTGACTGAATCACATTAGCACTTTCCAGTTTCCGCAGTGCGTTGACGATCACTGAACGTGTAATTCCTACCCTGTCGGCAACTCGACTGGCAACAACCAAGCCTTCTGTGCCACCCAATTCGCTGAAAATATGCCCCACAGCACTTATTTCTGAATATGACAATGTGCTCAATGCAATCTGGACTGTTGCCTTATTTCTTGTGTGATCTGACTCTGCTCGCTCAGTTATTAAACACATGATCTCTATTCCAGCCACCATCGCCCCAAATTCCGCTAGAACAAGGTCCTGATCAGACAAACCCTTTATAGCACTACTAAAGACCATAGTCCCCAAACGATCTCCCCCTGCGAAGATGGGAATGATAGTGACACAGCGTTCTTGGAGAGGACACTCGATCGGTGAAAAAAAGCAGAAGTTTCCTACATCCATGCTATTCTTCTCTGTTTCCTTAACCAAAAGCAGTTTCTGATTGTAGCTTTCGGGAAAGCGTTGGCTAAAATCAATAACCTCATGCATTTTACTGCAAGAACTATCATCCGTTAAATGGTATCCAAGGATTTTCCCTCTACGCCCTACAAGGTAAACATTGGCATTGGCATTGATATTTTGGCCAATGATCTGCGCTATTTTAGCAAAATCTCGAGAGCCTTCGTTAACTTCGTGATAGCTTTTAAGAGCATACATCTTATCCATCAATGATTCCATTTCAACCCCCCCCAAAAAAACCGGTTAAAGAATATAACTGCTTAAATTGCCGTCAGCAACAATTCCCTCCATGCGTTCAGCCACATAATTTTTATCTATAACCACACTCTGCTGATAAAATTCCGGGGCCTGAAAAGAGAGATCCTCCAACACTTTTTCTAAAATGGTATGCAGACGCCTTGCCCCGATATTTTCAGCCTGTGCATTGACCAGATCAGCCATTTCAGCGATCTCTTCCAAGGCATCCGCAGTGAATTCCACATCCACCTCTTCGGTCTGCAAAAGTGCTGTATACTGGCGGATCAAAGAATTATCAGGCTCAGTTAATATTTTCAAGAAATCGTCCTTCTCCAGGGATTCCAATTCAACCCGGATAGGGAAACGCCCCTGCAGTTCAGGAATCAGATCTGAGGGTTTCGATACATGAAAAGCACCTGCAGCAATGAATAAAACATAGTCAGTTTTTACTGGCCCATACTTCGTCATCACAGTTGAGCCTTCAATAATCGGTAAGATATCACGCTGCACTCCACCACGTGAAACATCGGGACCTGAGGTGTTTTCCCTGCCGGCGATCTTGTCGATTTCATCGAGGAAAATAATCCCACACTGTTCTGCACGCTCTACTGCCAGAGAGTTCACTTCATCCATATCCACTAAGTTCTGAGCCTCTTCCTGAGCCAAAATGCGCCTTGCCTCCCGGATCGTCACCCGCCGCTTCTTCTTTTTTTTGGGAAGAAAGCTCCCTAACATATCCTGGAGATTGATACCCATTTCCTCCATGCCCCCGAGAGTATATACATCGAGGGTTTTCTGGTGGCTTTCTTCTACTTCGATCTCTATCTGCCGGTCTTCAAGTGCACCGGATTGTAGTTCTACAGCAACTCTATCCCGCAGCATCCGGTTATTCTGCAGATCTTCTGCTCTTTCTTCCTCTCTATCCTCTTCACTCATTTCCCCAAACAATAGTTCCATAGGATTTTTTATGGGTTTGCGGCGTTTTGGTGAGGGTACCAGTATCTCTAAGATTTTTTCTTCTGCAAGCTTGTTTGCCTTCTCACCGACCTCAGCCATTTTTTCTTGTTTGACCATTCTGATGGCGACCTCTACCAGGTCACGCACCATTGATTCGACATCCTTGCCCACATAACCCACTTCAGTAAATTTTGTTGCTTCTACCTTCACAAAAGGCGCTTTGACGAGTTTCGCCAGGCGCCGCGCGATCTCTGTTTTTCCTACACCTGTTGGACCAATCATAATAATGTTTTTCGGTATAATCTCATCCTGGAGTTCCGGCGGGAGTCGGTGTCTGCGATACCTATTGCGCAGGGCGACAGCTACTGCTTTTTTCGCCTCCTGCTGGCCGATAATATACCGGTCCAGTTCAGCCACAATCTGCCGTGGGGTTAATTCCTCCACCTGGTCTTCACCTCTTACAGTTTTTC
This sequence comes from Syntrophaceticus schinkii, assembly GCF_000946815.1. GTDB lineage: Bacteria > Bacillota > DSM-12270 > Thermacetogeniales > Thermacetogeniaceae > Syntrophaceticus > Syntrophaceticus schinkii. Next base: position 42,257 of record NZ_CDRZ01000002.1, read on the forward strand.
TATGGTTATATGATCATTCGTATAAATGCATATGGAGGCTGCTATCTCAAGTGCGGATTGAACCACCTGTTCAGCCTTCAATGAGGTATGATTAACCAGTGCCCGGGCAGCAGCCAGTGCATATGGTGAACCGGAACCCACCGCTGCAATGCCATCATCGGGTTCAATAACCTCACCGCTTCCGGAAATAATGAGCAGGTGTTTTTGATCCGCTACAACCAGAAGTGCCTCCAGGCGTCGGAGAACTCTGTCCATACGCCAGTCCCGGGCAAGTTCCACTGCTGCCCGCTCTAAATTACCCCGATATTCTTCAAGCTTGCGCTCAAACTTGTCAAAGAGGGTCAACGAATCGGCTACAGAACCCGCAAAACCAGCTAAAATACGCCCCTCATACAGCTTCCGAATTTTACAGGCATGTGCCTTCATGATGGTGTTGTTGCCGAATGTGACCTGTCCATCTCCTCCTATAGCCACCTGTCCATCTCGCTTCACACAAATCACTGTGGTCCCGGTAAGCATCCAAACCACCTCATTTCCGTTCTTTCGCTCGCGGGTGTGCCTTTTCGTAGACCGCCTTAATCCTTTCCCCGGTTACATGTGTGTAAATCTGGGTGCTTGACATCCTGGAATGACCCAATAGCTCCTGCACAGAACGAAGATCCGCTCCCCCCTCCAGGAGATGTGTGGCAAATGTATGCCGCAGGGAGTGCGGTGTAAGGTTCCTGGCAGGAGCCACCTTTTTAAGATATTTATTAATAATACCGTAAGCCCCTCTTGTTGTTAACCGCTTCCCTCTCCAATTAACAAAGAGCGGCTCTGTTGTTGACGGATTTTTCTTTCCGCAGATCAGTGGACGGCCTTCCATCATATACCACTGCAATGCAGCACTGGCATGATTGCCAAATGGAACAATACGCTCCTTTTGACCCTTGCCCTTAACTCGCAGGGAACGACGTTCAAAATCTACATCTCCGACATCAATTTGCACTGCTTCCCCGATCCTGATACCTGAACTATAAAGCAGTTCTAATAAAGCATGATCCCTGATCTCCAGCTTCCCCTTGCCTGCCGGATTATCTAAAAGGTCATTGACCTCAGTGGAATAAAGAAACTGCGGCAAATACTTGGTCTGTTTAGGGGTTCGTACCAGCACCAGGGGATTGTTGTCTATTTTTCCCACCTGGCATAGATATCTGAATAGTGACCTCAGGGTTGCCAACCGGCGTGAAATGGTGCTGCGGGCATAACCCGCTTCATATAATTGTGAAAGATAATTCCGAATAATCTTTAAATTAACCTCAGCTGGCTCACTTATTTGAGCTGATTCGATGTATTGAAGAAAATGCTTAAGATCAGATCTGTAGCTTTGAGCAGTATGCTCACTGAGGTTTTTCTGAGTTTTTAGATATTTTATAAAATTTTCACAAGTCTCCTTCCAGCTTCCCATCAGAATATTACCTCATTTCACAATAATGAGAGAATTTCATAATTCAAAAATCAAAGTTTAAACAAAAATTAACAACTGGACCACCGCTTTTGATTAACAAATAACGGCAGCGCATGGAGCATTACTGGTAAATAATAGCTACTAGTTACAAAAAGGCAGACACCACCCCCTTGGTAATTAAAGTGCTTTCTTGATTAGAATTAAGCTGCTTTTTGTTCTCTTTCAGCTGTATTGACGGCTGTTACTGTAGCTATCAGCGCTATTGCACAAAGGTAGGCGTGAGTTTCTACCTTTTTAGTACCCTGAACTGTAATGCTTTCTAAACCTAGATGCTTCTTTTGTCTGCCGAAATAGCGCTCAACGCTTGTTCTTTCATCATATAGCTTTTGCCAGTTCTTGGTCCCCCTGTGGGGGCTGCAGAACAGCCTTGAGTCATCTTCAATTTTAGTTTTTATCACCATTCCATAGTTGGAGCTTGAACACCAGTCGGTACCAAAGGGGCATTCAGCTTTATCAAGTACGTGGGGACAACGAAACTTGTTAACTCCGTTATCGCTGCCCCAGTAAACCATCCGAAACCCTGCGGAACAAATAGGTGTCCCATCAAAATCAAAGCCAGCTCTAGGTTGCCTGGTCCCTCTAAGATTAAGAGCTATGATTGACCTGGGCGTTGAAAGTCTATTCTTTATGGTTTCGTTAAATGTCATTACAGTCATACGCAGAGTCCATCAGGTAGAACTTGGGTTGAATTTCAACCAGACGCTGCCTTTGGACCCATTTTTAAACCAGTTTTAA
>NZ_CDRZ01000003.1 GCF_000946815.1 Syntrophaceticus schinkii
AGTTGGTTTCAAATCAAAGGGTTGCTAAAAATCTTTTCCATGATCTAGTTTCAGGTTGCATTTTTAATGCATCTTCGAAGGAAATCAGGCACTGTTGTCGAATATACAAGGTAGCTTCATCCCTTTCCACTTTTGCTTTATTTGGTTTGATTTACCTTATAATTCGGCAAAAGTTGGGGTGAAGCCTTTATTTTAGGCCTTCAAAACCTTGATTTCAATGAGTTTTTTAGAATGAAATTTTCTCAAGATATAAAAAACACAACCTGGAAGCCCCAACCTGTATATACAAATTCGGCTAAATGGTGACAGTCACCAAAAAGCATTACCTGTATAGACAAATATACACGTTCGACCTTTTGGTGACACTCACCAAAAGGCGCAACTTGTATAGACAAATACGGCAAAATGGCGACAGTCACCCGGCAGGCGTCACCTGGGAGTCACCCGGGACGGATAAGCCATATCCAAAGAAACTAAATTAATTCCCCTGATCCGCTGATCCAACCAAGGGGAGTTCAATTGTTATCTCTGTTCCTTTGCCTGGTGCGCTCCAGGCTGCTGCGCTTCCATTGTGGAGTTCTACCAGTTCTTTGACAATGGCCAGACCAAGCCCTGTGCCTCCTGTTGCGGCATCTCTGGATTTATCCACCCGATGAAACTTGTCAAAGATGTGTTCCAGCTCAGTTTCAGGGATGCCTGCCCCGTTGTCCCGCACTTTGAGCACCGCCTGGCCGCCCTCCCGCCGGACACGTATTTGAATGTGCCCATTTTGCTCTGTGTATTTGACAGCATTGCTCAGCAGGTTGATCATAACCTGCCGGATCCGGTCACGGTCACCTGAGATCACCAACCCCTCATCTGTTTCCACAGTGATGCTTTTCGCTGCTGCTATAAGCCGGAATTCAGTTGCCACCTCTCCCGCCAGCTCTCCAATATCAAGCGGTTCCTTGTTGAGTTTGATGCTGCCGCTTTTGATGCGAGCTAGATCCAGCAGGTCTTGCACAAGCCTGGTCAGCCGGTCCACTTCCTCCCGTGTGATCTTCAGGTATTTTTCCTGATCCCCCTCCGGGACGACGCCTTCAAGTATTGCCTGAATAAAGCCGCGGATAGAGGTCAGGGGGGTGCGCAGTTCGTGAGAGACATTAGCCAGCAGCTCCTGGCGCATTTTCTCCACCTGCTGAATCCGTTCCCTCATATAATTAAAGGAAGCTGTCAATTGATCAAGTTCATCACAGTTGGTGGCAGCGATTTCCTTGCTGTAATCACCTTCTGCAATAGCCGCTGCCGCCTCTTTCATGGTGGTGAGCGGGCGTGAGAGGTGACGTGATGTCAGAAAGATCACCAATCCCCCCAGCAGAAAAGCGAACAAGGCCGTACCCCAGATGATCCGGTACACTTGATTCAGTGCGGTGTTTATTTTGGCGACAGGTGTAAAAAGAAGAACCATACCGCTGACATTATCACCGGTTATCACCGGCATTCCGACAAAAACCACGAAAGCATTGAGCTGTGAGGAGTAGTGCTTCTTTTTGATGACAGTTTCCCCTTTGAGGATTTTCCGCACATCCGGAAGCAGGTCGCTTTCCTCGGAAACCTTTGCATCCAGATTTGGATCCTGCAAATTGTGGATGTTCTCTCCTTCAAAAACGAATATGCGAGAACCGCTGGTACTTCCAGCGATTCTCACAGTATCCGCAAGCTGTTCCGCAGTGATTTTTCCCGTCTGGCAGTCCAGCACTTGGCCGATTACCTGTTCACCCATATCCAGGAGTGCCTGCTGTTCCTGCTCAAAATAGAAATTATTGAAGAAATGTGTCAAAAAAGCTGCCAAAGCCCCGATTACGAGGATAATGACGGCGAGATAGGAAAAGAGCAGCTTCTGAAAAATGCTTCTATTCATTGATGGCATCTGCCTTTCATATCAGTTCCCATATCGAGGTAGATATTCCAGAGAATGTTTTCACTGATCCGATCCATCCCGGAGCAAATATTGACCCACTCACACCTCAAATTTATAGCCTATTCCGTAAATGGTTCTGATTTGCCAACTCCCCGAAGACTTCAGCTTCTGGCGCAGCCGTTTGATATGCATGTCTACAGTACGGGTTTCCCCGAAGTAGTCATACCCCCAGACGCTTTCCAGAATCTGATCCCTGGAGAGGACAATGTTCCTGTTCAGCAGCATGTATTCCAGCAGTTGGAACTCTTTGGGGGTCAGCTCCACAGGTTTCCCACCACAGACGACTTCGTAACTCTTGCTGTTGACCACAAGATTACCGGCTGTCAGCACCTCAGCGAGGTCGTCCTTTTGCGGTGGTATTTGTTTGCGCAGATGTGCACGAACCCTGGCGGCCACCTCTCGGGGGTCAAAGGGCTTGACCACATAGTCATTAGCTCCCAGATCGAGCCCTGTCACCTTATCCTCACAGGCATCAACTGCTGTAAGCATGATCACAGGGACCTGGCTTTCTTGCCTGATGTATTTCAAAACTTCCCAACCATCCATAATGGGCAGCATCAGATCCAGGACCACCAGGTCAGGGTTTTCCTTTTGAAATGCTTTGATGGCTGCCTGGCCATCATGAGCAAAAATGACAGTGTGACCATCCTGGCGCAGGTAAAGATCCAAGAGTATGCAGATGTTTTTATCATCATCAACGAGCAATATTTTCGACTTTTTCATGGCAATCCTTCCTAAAAGGACAATTTTTGTAATTAACAGCGCAAAGCTTATGACTTCAACTGAGGCCATGCTTCTGGACAGCGGCTATATCCAGGAACTGGAGGCGGAGTGGAGAAACCGCAAAGCCGAACGCCGCGGTGAAAAGCCATATTCACACCTTTACACAGCAGCAGATGCCATCAGCTGTCTGCAGAGCTTTCAGTCCGTCTCCTACGGAGAAGATGTTCAACTTGATGAACAGGTCAGGGTGCGCTTTCTTGAATATTCGCTAATTTCTCGCATTTTCCTTGTTACGGTTATCCGCCGGACAAAAGGGAGACAGATGTGCAGGGGGAGATGCCGGGAAGATGCACGGGGACAGTATAGCCCTGGCTACAACAATAAAACATCTGCAGGGGGAGACGCCGGGAAATGCACGGGGACCTACTCTCTCTTAGAGAGTTTGCGAAATAAGAGAACTCGCAGAGCACCCCCACCGGCAGAGCCACATATAATATAAAAATTACCATTTTATAAGAAAAGCTTCATAGTGGAAGAGGATCCAGGAAGTCCGGTGAAGGATCCTCCTAAAAACCATGTTAGGAGGGGGTATCCAATGAACCAATTTATATTTGGAATAATTATCGGGGCCATATTGGTCATTGTCCTTGTGGGTATAATTTATACCGCATATCGCTGGGGACAGCGGTCACAGTTCCCTACAATGCTGCCGTCCGATAAAATATTGCCAACCGAGAGTGATAAGGGGAGGCCTCAGGGAGAGGAAGACCAGATAGAGCAGGGTGAATCTGGATCAGGTGGATCAGGGTGACGGCAGCCTGTGTGATAACTAGCAGACTCACCAGGTCAACGGCCAGAAGTGGGGGGTATAAATGAAATAAATGAAATAGCAGGTAATTGGTGTCCCTTATCTTTAAAAACAACCGGAATTTAGTCTTAAGTGGGGGATAGAAAAAGGGTACAATGGTTTTCACACAGTCTGACGGTTCTCCTGATCCAAGTGGATCGGAGGGACGGTTCCCTTGATCCAGTTTGGATGTTCCCAGGTGACTCCCAGGTGACTCCCAGGTGACTGTCACCATTTAACATAAACCTGTCTATACAGGTTGCGCTTCCCGGTGACTGTCACCAATTGGCCGAATTTGTATATACAGGTTACGCGCTCCGGTGACTGTTTGCATTTAGCATTTTGATTCTTTTTAACTGGATTACCAGGTGACAAATAACAGTTTAAATATACCAGTAACCTGCCGGAATGAGATGTGGGAAGCAGGAAATTGGAAGTGGGAATAGATGTGGATGACGGGCCCCGGATGACGCCTCAGTTGTCGCTTCACAAATGTGTTAATATTATTACAAGAGGATTATTAGCAAGCAACCTGGGGTAGTCCATCAAAAAGCAAACGGGAGGACTAATGCAGGGAAGACAGCTACTGGATGCCCATAAAAACAAACTAAACAGCCACCACCCAGGCAGTACGCTTTCTCGAAGCGCAGCTACCGGGATGCCTACTGGGACACCTACCGGGACGCCCCATAAAAAGGCAGGGAAGTACCGGCTCCCAGGTGCCTCATAATAAGAAAGGGCATTGTCAGACTCCAGGCTCCTATATTAAAATAGGAGAGTTGGGTTCCGGACATTTCTGGATGGTATCTGGACGCCTATACAAAAACAGGGGATAATAAGACAGGGGTGTCAGTTCCTCAGGTTTTCACATGCTGGGCTAACAGTGATCCAGGCTGACAGTTCCCCATATAACAGGGCTGGCAGTTCTCGGCCTACACTAGGTAAGTGTGGGTGTCATAGCGGAAGTAGATGTCAGTGTTTTCCGTCCCCAGCCTATACTAATACAGGGAAGTGTAATAGATGAAGCAGATAACACAAGCCAAAATTCGCAACCTGGCCATTATTGCCCATGTGGACCACGGTAAGACCACTTTAGTGGATGGAATGCTCAAACAGAGCGGTATTTTTCACGAGAAGCAGGTGGTGGAGGAGCGCGTTCTCGACAGCGGCGAATTGGAGAGAGAGCGGGGCATTACAATAATGGCAAAAAACACTGCCATTTTCTATAACGGTTATAAATTGAATATTGTCGACACACCGGGCCATGCCGACTTTGGAGGCGAGGTAGAGCGCATCGTCCAGATGGTGGACGGTGTTCTGCTGCTGGTGGATGCCTTTGAGGGACCCATGCCCCAGACGCGCTTTGTCCTGAAAAAAGCCTTGGATGCGGAGCTTGTTCCCATTGTGGTAATCAATAAGATCGACCGCCCCCATGCGCGGCCGGAAGAAGTACTCGATGAAATCCTGGAACTCTTCATCGATCTCGATGCCAGTGATCAGCAGCTCGATTTTCCGGTAGTTTACGCAGATGCGCGCAAAGGAATCGCATACCTGGATCAGAAAGCCTGGGGTGAAGATAGCGGCAAATCCGGAAACCAAGTTGGCGGCGAAGCCCGGGGCGAAACCAGTGCCCAAGGTGAAGCCAGCGAAGCCGGCGAACAAGCCAGTGTCCACGCCAACTGCGAAACCGGCGGCCAAGCCAGTGCCCAAACCCAGGGTCAAGCCAGTGCTAAAGCAAGCGGCCAAACCCGAGGCGAATCCACTGCCCAAGCCAGCAAAAACGGCGGCCAGGCCAGTGTCCACGCCAACTGCGAAACCGGCGAACTCAACGGCAACGGACAAGCCGGCGGCCAAGTCCAGGGCTCCAGTGTCCAAGCCACTGGCCAAGCCAGTGCCCAAACAAGCTGCGAAACCGACGGCCATAAGGACGCCAGCTTAAAGCCGCTCTTCGATCTGATTATTCAGAATATCCCGGCCCCCAAAGGCGACCCCGATGCCCCCCTGCAGTTGGGTGTTTCCATGATCGACTATGACCCCTACCTGGGGCGACAGGCGGTAGGGCGCATCCAGCGGGGGTGCATCCACAACAAGCAGGATGTCGCAGTTCTGGGAAGCGACGAACAGATACAGCACTCACGCCTTTCAAGCCTCTATGTCTTCGATGGGCTGAAAAAGGTGCCTGTAGAGAATGCTTGCGCCGGAGAAATTGTGGTTGCGGCAGGGCTGGACGATATCAACGCCGGCTGCACTATTGCAGACCCTGAGCACCCGGAATCTCTGCGTTTTGTGCATATTGACGAGCCCACAGTATCTATTGCATTCCTCGTCAACAAAAGCCCCTTTGCCGGTCGGGAAGGGACATATGTTACCTCCCGTAAGCTGAGTGAGCGCCTGTTCAGAGAAGCGGAGTCCGATGTCAGCCTGCGCATCAAAGAGACAGATTCTCCGGATCAATTTCTGGTCGCCGGACGGGGCGAGCTGCATCTTTCCATTCTTATTGAAAAAATGCGCCGTGAGGGGTATGAGTTTGAAGTATCCCAGCCGCAGGTGATCCAGCGGGAAATCGACGGTGTCAAGCATGAACCTGTGGAAGATTTAATTGTGGAAGTCCCAGAAGAATATGTAGGAATTGTGATGGAGCGCCTGGGTTCCCGCAGAAGTGAGATGATCAACATGGAGAAAAAGAAGGACGGCACCGTTCGCCTGGAGTTTTATGTCCCAACAAGGGGACTGTTCGGATTTCGTGCCGAACTGATGACTGAGACCAGGGGAACCGCGGTGATGTATCATTCATTTCACCATTATTCACCTTATTGTGGGGAGATACATGGGCGCTCCCGCGGCTCCCTTGTCGCCTGGGAAAATGGGGTGACAACCGCTTTCGGCCTGGAAAACGCCCAGGAACGGGGAGAGATGTTTGTGGGTGCAGGGGTGTCTGTCTACCAGGGAATGGTGGTGGGTGAAAACTCCCGCCCCTCAGACCTGGCCATCAATGTTTGCAAAAAGAAGCGCCTGACGAACATGCGCAGTTCAACTGCAGATATCGCAGTCAAGCTCACACCCCCAAGGGAAATGAGCCTGGAACAGTCCTTGGAGTTCATCGCAGCTGACGAACTGCTGGAGATAACCCCCAAGTCGCTGCGCATGCGGAAGAAATAATTTTTCAGGCATCTATGTTTAGGCGAGCAAAAAGCCGTTTATCGCTTCTTGCGTTAGGCGGCTTTTTTGATGTCACCACCAGAGCGGCTCCGATAATGATTACCAGCCCGCCCAGCAACTGCAGAGCAGTCATTTTCTGTGACAGTAGCAGCGCGGAGCAAACCACTGCAGTTATCGGCTCCACAGTACACAAAACGGTAGCTGTTGTGGAACCAATTCGTTTCATACCCGCCAAGAAGGCGAACATAGCGATATTGCCTGTTAATATAGCTGAGGCAATAGAGGCCAGCCATGCCGTCGAACTAATCTGAAAATTCAAGGTGCCGGTTGTGCGCCCTGTCACATAAAAGAGGACAGTACAAAGGAGACAGATAAACGCAGTTGTGAAAATCGGCTCCAGATCCTCTAAAACCCTATTGCTGAACATAACATAACCGGAACAGATAAGAGCTGCCACCAGAGCCATAAAAATACCACCGGTGTGTATCTTCCCCAGAGAGATGCCGACGAGCATAACCAGTCCAATCAAGGCTAACGCAATTCCCACGATGCCGGACAGCTTGAGCCGCTCCCCTTTAAAGAGATAACCCCAAATCGCCACCCAAATAAGGTGCGTATAAAAGAGGAGCGCAACCAGCCCAGCTGATACATACTGAACAGAAGCTATATAAAGGTAAGAAGCGGCAAATTCAAAGATGCCCGCTGCCAGCAGAAAAATCAGCGTGATCCTGGCGACTACCCGGAGGCTGTTGCGCTTGAAAATGGCTATGTAAGTCAGGAAAAATGCGGTGGCGAAGCTGAAACGCAGGAAGAGGTGGACACAAACCGTTGCCCCTTCCTGATACGCATATGCCGCCAGAATCGGCGTCAATCCATAACAAATACCAGATACAATGACGAGAAAAACCCCGACCCAATAACGTTTCAAAAAATTTCCCAACCTTTCCAGGCCTTCTGGATGGACTCCTTGACTGAAACTATGTCGGATTCAAGAACATTCCCAACCTTTCCTGGCTTCGGTTAGCTTCGAACACACCATCCGGAAAATCTTTTTTTTATGTCCCAGTTAGTGCGGCCACCGCTTTTTTGTAGGCCTTTTTTCCTGCTGCTCTATGATTCTAGTTTCATAATACGGAATCCTTTTCCAACGGCAGATCCAGCGGTCTAATTCCAGGCAACAAAACCATTTATGGGCTATCCCGAGAACACGAGAATGCCGTCAACGAAGCGGTAGTTCTTGTGGGCTATTTCCAGGCAGAACAATCTCTTCCAACGACTAACACCAACCCGAAAGACAGAAGCCGGAGACCGGAAGTCGAAAGTCTGAGGGACATGGGAACTGTTTGCGGATCAGCGGACAATTCTTGCACCCACCCCTTTTTGGACAGCAAGGCAACATCTATTCCCACTTAGCAACTTCCCGCTTCCTACATCTCATTTAGGCAGGTTTGCTTTTTTGCTTTATTACGCACTTCAGCGGGACACGCCCGAGAGTTTGCGGCTACCGCTAGTGAATCAAAAGGTGATAGGTACCTGGGGACACTCCAGAGAACCCAACTTGTCTATACAAATATAGCAAAATGGTGACAGTCACCAAATAGCCCAACTTGTCTATACATATCCGGCCGTTTGGTGACAGTCACCAGGGAGCACCAGGGGCATCCCGCTCCACCATTGGAAAAAATGTGGTAGAATAACTACAACTACAGCACTGGATGGTGAACAATTTGGGGATTGGTATACAGAATGGAATTTCAAGTGCCAGAAAAAAGCTGACTATGCTGACGCGTTTCGTCACCCGTGTCTTTCCCGGGGTGGAAAAGGAATTGAAGCGGTGGCAAGAGGTGGTCAGCACAGCAGGTGATCCGGAGTTGCGGCAGCAGGGGCTGGCCAGCATCGAGAAAAAGAAGTTTCACTGCCTAGGCGGGAGTGTGTACACTTTGATGGAAGGGGCGCATCAAGACACCCTTTCCTTTATTGTAGCCTTGCAGACGATCAGCGATTACCTGGACAACCTCTGCGACCGGGCGGGCTGCCTGGACATGGCTGCCTTCCGCCGACTGCATCTGGCTTTTACAGATGCACTGGAACCGGAAAACACTCACAGTGCGCAGCTAACCGGTATCCCACAGATCTCAACAGAAGAAGACAAACCAGATGAAGATAAACGGGGAGTTGTGACTTCTAGTGCCCAGGCTTCGGCGGCACACCGAGCCACTATAGATGCACTGGAACCGGAAAACACTCACAGTGCGCAGCTAACCAGAATTCTGCACCTGGCCTCTGCCGATGGAGATAAACAGGCAGTTGTGACTTCTGGTACCCGGGCGTCGGCGGCGCACCGAGCCACTGCAGATGCACTGGAACCGGATGGCAGTACGGATGGCAGTGCTGAGGGCGGCATAGGGGATTACTATAGCTTGTACCCCCATCAGGATGATGCGGGTTACCTGAAAAGCCTTGTAGAAGAGTGCCGTAACATTATTCGCCGGCTCCCTTCATACCAGCTTGTCCAAGAAGATGTCCTGCGACTGGCGTCCCTTTACTGCGATCTGCAGACTTACAAACACACACACATCCCATTAAGGGAAGGCTATCTGGAAAGGTGGTTTGCGGAACACGCCACCAAGGTTCCAGAGCTCGATTGGTGGGAGTTTGCGGCTGCCACCGGTTCCACACTGGGCATTTTTGCCCTCATCGCTGCTGCCGGACAGCCGAATCTGGATTCGGAAACAGCCAGAAGGATCACAGATGGCTACTTTCCCTGGATTTGCGGGCTGCACATCCTGCTGGATTACTTCATTGATCAGGAAGAAGACCTCCTGGAAGGTGATCTCAACTTCGTTTCTTATTATGAGAACAGGGAACACTGCATTGAGCGGCTTGTCCTTTTCCTGGAACACGCCCTCGACCAGGCGGCAAGGATGCCCGACCCACTGTTTCACACAACTGTTGTCCAGGGGCTTCCCGCTTTCTATCTTTCCGACCCCAAGGTCGGGGCTCAAGGGCTGGAAGAAGATGCAATGACGATTCTGGAGGCAGCAGGGGAGGAAACCGTGCGCATGTACCGCGTCTGCCGCAGTCTGCGCAGGAGGGGTAAGATTTAAAGTCACCTTTTACGTATCATCACCATTTCTGTAAGCCTGTTGAGGAGCGGCCATACAGGTGAGATAGGGATGAAGCGCAGGCATTCCCTGGCTTTCTCCTGGAATTCCTGGGCTTTGCGATAGGAGCGGTGTATGCTATCAGTTTGTTTGGCCGCTTCCTTAATAAAGAAAAGATCGTCATTTGTGCAGCTGCGTTTTGCCAGTATTTCTCTGATTGGCTTATTCCAGTCAGGATGCTCAAGAAGATAAATAGCAGGTAGTGTCAAAATACCCTGAGAAAAGTCGGATCCCGCCGGCTTGCCCAGGGTTTCTTCATCAGAGGTGAAGTCCAGGATGTCATCAATAATCTGAAAACAGATGCCCAAATTGCGGCCGAAATCTGTGTAGGAAGCCACCTCTTCCTGTGAAGCCCCCCTTACCCGAGCCCCGGCCCCACAGCAGGCTGCCACCAGGGATGCGGTTTTTTTGTTGATGCGGGAAAGATAGTCCTCTTCAGTGACTGTAGGGTTAAAGAGTGCGCCTATCTCCTCAATAATCCCTTCACACATCGCCTGGATCGATTCAACCATAAAAGAGAGGGCATCCCTTGTGCTTTCTTTGGAAAGGAGCGTCAGTGCCCGTGCAAACAGGTAGTCCCCGGTCATAACTGCGGTTTGGTTGCCCTGCAGCACATTGATTGTAGGAAGACTCCGCCTGGTGTCCGCGTGGTCGATGATGTCATCGTGAATCAAAGAAGCGGTGTGCAGTAGTTCAGCCGCTACAGCAACATCGAGCACCGGTTCCCAGTCATTCTTCTCTTTCCAACCGGAAAAAATCACCAATTGAGGGCGCAGCCGCTTGCCACCCGCTTTGATGACATGAGAAGCCAGTTGACCCACTGTCCTGCTGTGAACGACAGCTACCTCATGCAGGCGCTGTTCAACTTTCGTCAGAAGAGAGCGAAGATCTACTTCTTGTTCTAAGACTAAAGAGCTCATAATAGTTCCTTTCCTGCCATATTTCGATGCGGATCATAGGAGATCACGGGGACGGTTCTCCTGATCCATTCCATCTCTACTGGATCACGGGGATCACGGGGACGGTTCTCCTGATCCACTCTTAATCTGTTTTGCACAGTGGATCCTGGATTCCCGCCGATTCATAACGAGAATCCAGGTAAAATCCAATAAAATCAAGGGTTTTAAGCCTCAGCTGTCTTCCATCGTTATGATAAAAACACATAACGATGTCACTTTCCAATATTTATGTGGGTTTATACCATCCTCGTTACGTGTTCCCGGGAATCCAGGGTGGATCACAGGGACGGCAGACTGTATGAAAGCCATTGTGCCATTTTCCATCCCCCCACTTACGACCAAATTCCGGACACTATTTACCCGCTATTACAGTTATGCCCCCTCTTTTGGCTGCTGAACTGTTGATTTTGGGAGTTATCACACAGGCTGACGGTTCTCCTGATCAAGAATGAAGCTTGTATAAAGCGCAACTTATAATATGTTTTCCGCGGATGTTTAAAGATATCCATCCCTTTTCCAGAAATAAGACATATTCCGAAAATCCTTGCCAACTGTAAGCTCAACTTATGTACTCATATACCTTGGAACATGCGCGGCCATCAGTACGAACCTGATTAAAAAGCCAGCGTCACCCGTACCCTGGCACAACTGGTACCCTTCATACGACCCTACCGCTAGCTACCCCGGGGCATTCTCGATCAACAGTATCCACTACCAGCGTATTCAAAAGCAGTCAGTGAAAGGCTGTCGTAATGAACTCTTTGTCTTTAATCATTCTCAGGCACATACAAACTTCTGCCCAGGTAACGGTCAAAACTGGTCCAGCATTCAGTTCCCCGGTGCGATTTGACCAGCTGGCTCACCTGGTTGATGCGGGCTGACATGAGATCAGCATAATGGAGCGCCATGGCTTCCACTGTGTGGGGTTCTTCCACAGCCCCCCATTCCTTAAGCCCGTGGTGGGACAAAATCATGTGCAGCAGCTGTGTGGCCAGCTTTCCCGGGAAATTCACCATAGCGATCTTTCGGCGCAGGAAGTCATACCCTAAAATGACGTGGCCGCCGAGGAGGCGTCCCTCTTCTGTATGATTAAAAGAAAGGCATTCCTGATCATATTCCCACATCTTTCCGATGTCATGCAGGGCAGCACCTGTCACCAGCAGGTCCCTATTGATGGCCTCTCCTTGGATCTCACAGATCTTAGAGCAGTAATCCATCACTTCCAGGGTGTGCTCCAAAAGCCCTCCCCCGTATGCGTGATGGATTGTGCGAGCCGCGGTAGCGCGGCTGAAGTCGACCAAAAAGTCGGTGTCGAAAATTGCATCCAAAAGAGATTTCAATGGGGGAGTTGTTACACTGTCCATCTGCAGCTGGAATTTCTCAAGCATCTTGGTGATGTCCTTATCGGTGCAGGGGCGAAAGTCGTTCAACTCCACATGCTCTTTATCCACCTTGGTGCAGGTATCCAGATTCAACTGCAGCCCGTTGAACTCAGTGACAATACCCTGGACGATTACCACATCCCCCAGGACCAGTGTCTGATAAAGGTCTTCTGCTAAAGCAGAGTCCCACACACGTCCCTCAACAGTGCCGGTTTTGTCCCCCAGCCGCACCTTCAAAAACTTAGCCCCATTCTTGGTTTTCCCGATATTCAGACTAATAATGCCAAAATAAGTGGCGACCTCCAGTCCAGGTCGCAGGGTTTTCACCCACTGCGATTTCACAAAACATCCCCCTTAACAAAGCATTTGCATCCATTATACCAAACCCGGACTACGAGTTGCGGTCCCGGGTGTGATTGACACTGTTAAAAAGAAAACTTCCCAAACAGCACCACAAAAAATATAGCGACAAAGATGGCGGGCAGAAGGTTACCCACCTTGATATGCAGTTTATCTGTCAGCATATTGAGCCCAATGCCAAAGATGAGCAGTCCACCTGCAGCAGACATTTCGATGATCATGGCATCGGTCAGGAAGGGTTTAACATAGACCGCGGCAACAGTGATGGCGCCCTGGTAGAGAAAAACCGGCAGTGCGGAAAAAGCAACCCCGATTCCCATAGTGGAAGCGAAAACAGTTGCTGTCACTCCGTCAAGGATGGATTTGATGAAAAGAGTCGTATGGCGTCCGGTGAGCCCACTCTCCAGCGCCCCCATGATGGCCATGGCTCCCACACAGAAGACGAGGCTTCCGGTCACAAAACCCTTGATGAAAAGGCCGCCACCCCCGAAACGCCCCTCCAGCTTCCTTCCGAAACTATCGAGCCGCTCCTCGATCCTTAAAGCCTCACCCAGTATCCCTCCGGTTACGATACTCAAGGTCAACACCAGTATATTCTGGGTTTTCAGTGCCATAGAAAGACCGATCAAAATAACAGTCAGACTGACCCCCTGCATGATCACCGACTTGTATTTCTCGGGAAACCCACCTCTTAAAAGGTTCCCCAGCAAGGCTCCCGCAATAATTGCTGCAGCATTGACGATAGTCCCTAACAAAATCTGTTCCCCTCTACATGCGAATTTTCGTTAATTATACCATTAAATCGCGGTAAACACGCAAACCGTCCCCCTGATCCCCCTCCAACTATAGAGATGGATCAGGAGAACCGTCAGACTGTGTAAAAACCATTATGCCCTTTTCCATCCCCCCACTTACGATCTAATTCCGGTTGTTTTTAGGGATAAGGAACACCAATTACCCGCTATTTCAGTTATACCCCCCACTTCTGACCGCTGAACTGGTGATTTTGGGAGTTATCACACAGTCTGCCGTTCCCCTGATCCATCCTGAAGGGCAATAGATAAGTGCATAAAATATGTTCAAAGCGCCTAAAATATGTGCACAATTATATTGTATATGCAATAAATGCACATAAATTGTGCACAAAAATCGTTTTTGTAGATGAATAACAGAAAAAACCCTTGCAGCAACGCTATTTTTTTTTGGCACCTATTTTGCAATATCTAGTTAGTAAATATTATTTTCCATGTAAACATGAGGGGAGTGATAAGAAAAACAAGATATTCAGTAGAAAATAAAAAATAGAAAGGAAGAAGGCAAACGTATGGAAACAGCCACAAATTCAAAGAAGCGCTATTTAATGTTGTTAATCTTGTGCGTAGGAGCAACAGCAATTTATTTTTTACCATACTTACGGTGGACGTATTATGATCCTTTAAAAGAAGCCCTGGGTTTAAGTCATACGCAGTTCGGCACACTAATGAGTGCCTATGGCATAACTTCTATGATTTTTTATTTCCCCGGGGGTTGGTTAGCAGATCGTGTTTCAGCCAGAAAGTTGTTGACATTTGCTTTTGCTGTAACTGGTATAGTAGGATTTTATTTTGGCACATACCCATCCTTTACAATGTGTATAATTATCAATTTAATCTGGGGCGTGGTTGCTACACTTACTTTTTGGGCCGCCCTTATTAAGGCAACCAGAGATTTAGCCAGTAGTGACGAGCAAGGTAAATTTTTCGGTTTGCTTGAAGGTGGCAGGGGATTGACAACCGTCATAATTTCAGCAGTTGTACTTGCTCTATTTGCTAAATTGGGTTCAGGTGTTGCGGGATTGACTGTGGCTATTAATATATTTTCAGCCATTTGTATTATTTCAGCACTATTGACATGGTTTTTCCTTGAGGATTCGAAGGTTGTTCAGGAAAACAATGCAGTATTGGAAGATATCGTTAAAGTTGTTAAAATGCCTGCGGCATGGTTATTAGCTATAATTGTATTAACTAACTATAGTGTGTATTTGGGTTCCACCTATCTGACACCGTATGTCACTGAAATATTTGGAGCAACTGTAGTTATCAGTGCAGCACTTGCAATCATTAGGTCATACGGCTTGCAGTTGTTTGGTGGGCCATTAGGAGGTTTGGTTGCTGATAGAGTAGGTTCCACTACCAAAGTTATTACATGGTGTTTTGTAATAATGGCTGTTACCGTTGGAATTTTTCTTTTGGCCCCAGGCAAACCCAGTTTGCTTTATTTGTTAGTTATCAACATGGTGGTTTTTGGTGCCTCGTTATTTGCCATGCGCGGTATCTATTTTGCATCAATGGAAGAAGTGAGCATTCCTGTTGCGCTAACGGGATCTGTTGCCGGCTTTGTATCTATGATTGGCTTCACTCCTGACATATATATTTACCCGATGGCCGGTCATTTTCTGGATACTTATCAAGGGATTATGGGATATAAAGTGCTCTTTTCTGTCATGCTATTGTTTGTATTAGTTGGTTTAATAGCCTCCATATTTTTATTAAAACTTTCCAATAAGAAAAGGAATGCCAATCAAGAAGCTGTGCAAGAAGCTGCGATAGAAACAAATGTTTAATACCTTAACACTTGGGATTGGGAACTTCAACCGGCGAGTTAACCTAGATTCCCGGGAACACGTAACGAGGAGGGTATAAACCCGCATAAATATTGGAAAGTGACATCGTTATGTGTTTTTATCATGACGTGGTTTTTAAAGACAGCTGAGGGTTTAAACCTTGATTTTATTGGATTTTAGCTGGATCCTCGTTATGAATCGGCGGGAATCCAGGAGTTAAGGCAGATCAGTGGAGATAATAAAAGGGGCCTGCGGAGAGTATCTGCGGACCCCTTTTTTAGTTCATTATATTTTATTTTAATTATCTGCCATCTTACATTTCCGGCAGGGTTTTTCGATATTTAATTTGTTCATTCGATACTGTAAGTTTTGGCGCCCTATACCTATTGCTTTTGCAGCACGAGAAATGTTCCAGTGGTGGTTTTGTAAAGAATTAAGTATAACTTTTTTTTTCAACTTCTCTTAAGGCAGCTGCTAAAGTTGTGGCCTGTATATTGTTCAAAAGATCATTATTAGTTGATGTGGTTTGATATCTATTATGAATAATCTTTGTACGCTTGAGGTGGGATGGTAAATGACAAAGCTGCAGCTCTTCTCCGTCTTCTATCATCGCAACACAACTCTCCAGTGTATGTTCAAGTTCTCGTACATTTCCAGGCCAGGGGCGTTGATAAAGGTAATTACTAAATTCAGTTGAAAGTTTAATATTTTTTTTCCCGTAAAGTCGAGATTTCTTTTTTAAAAAGTATTCGGCGAGCACTTCAACATCTTTTTCTCGCTCGCGTAAAGGCGGGATATTAATGCGAAGCAGTGCTAAGCGGTAATATATGTCCCTTCTCAGAGTGCCTTTTTCTACACATGCCTCTGGCTCTTCATTGCTGGATGTTATAATGCGACATTTAACAGGGATTTCGTATGTTGCGCCAACTCTTCGTACGACTTTTTCTTGCAGGGCTCGAAGCAGCTTAGCCTGCATCGCCATAGGCATCGAGTTAATTTCATCGAGAAATAACGTACCATTTCCCGCTTGTTCAAAAACACCTTGTAGATTTTGGGCACCTGTGAACGAGCCTTTAACCGTACCAAATAGGATGCTTTCAAATAAAGATTCAGGTACAGCCGCACAGTTAATAGCTACAAAAGGTTGATCCGCATATGGGCCACTATTGTGAATACTTTGTGCAAAAAGTTCTTTCCCTGTCCCTGTCTCTCCATAAATCAAAATAGGGGAGGGGCTCATTGCCACTACTCGTGCCTTTTTTATTGTGTTGACCATTACTTCGCTTTCTCCAATAATACTCTCAAAAGTATACTTGGTGCCATTAGGTTCCATTTTATTAGTTAGTTTTTCTTGTAATTCAACAGCCTTTTGGAGTAGTGAGCGGACTACACTGACGTTTTTTACCACTGAAAAGACAGCGATTACTTCGTTGTTTTTAATGACAGGGTAGGTTTTCCCCATACCTTCCTGTTCTATGCCATTCCTGGTAGAGTATGTTTTATAGATGTCTGTAATCGGCAGCCCTGTTTTTAATGCTGTTGCATGTACATTAGAGTCATACACTTCATCTAGGTGTTTTCCAACCACTTCGTCCTGGGATAAACCTTCATGATCGGCGTATGATTTGTTATAAAGAGTTATCTTGTTTTCCTGGTCTGACATTACTATTCCTTCATCTACACAATCCAGGATGGTTTTTAAACAATACAATTCGTTAGCTTGTTGTTTATATAGGGTATTATCGGAAATATACCAAAGATATAGTGGCGAATCTTTCAAATTGGCCGTTTTGACACTTACGTATAAGGTTTTTCTGTTGTAGTTAATAGTTGTCGGTTTATCCCAATAGGTTTTAACATCGTCTGTAGGGATGAAAG
Source organism: Syntrophaceticus schinkii (assembly GCF_000946815.1). GTDB lineage: Bacteria > Bacillota > DSM-12270 > Thermacetogeniales > Thermacetogeniaceae > Syntrophaceticus > Syntrophaceticus schinkii. The sequence goes on from NZ_CDRZ01000003.1 coordinate 17,035, forward strand.
AGGATAAACTACCGTTGCCATCCTCGTGATAATTAAGTAATCTCTGGGCAGATGGGTTAATGTATAAAATAGTATCATCACTATTTGTAATTATCATTCCGTCAGGTGAGTTGTCGGCAAATAAGTGGAAACACATTGATAGTTCTTCTTTCACATATCTTCCCCCATTATTTGTTTCTAACTGAATATTTTTCATGTTTACAGATTCCCTCCAGGCACCCAGGGACAGTCAAAGATCCGTTGCAAATCATATTACTTATTTGATATTTCAGCAAAGAACTCCTGCTTATGTGCATAAAATATATTCAACTGCACAATAAATAAGCATTTATCATCTTCCATAGTGCGCATATTATGTGCACTAATGTTTTTTGGGGTGAAATCACTTGCTATTGCGGTGTTTTAGTTACGGCATGAATATTGCTTATATGCTTAATGGGAGGTAATCCGATTCAGTTTCAACAGCAACGGAGTTAGTGTCTGCTGCTAGACAGGGAAGGCCGTTATCTATTAGAGGAACAAATAAATAATAAGAAAGGGTGGTTTTGCAAAAATGAGTATTCAGAGCATTGAGTCAAATTATGGTGGAGGACATCAAAGCGTTCATTTCAAGGTGTTGTCAGATCAACAGTGCGAAAAAATTATTGGGGCTGCCTTAGAAATCCTGGAAAGAACCGGTGTGGATATTAATTGCGAAGAGGCCCTTTCCTTATTAAAAGAGGCCGGATGTTTTATTGATGGTAAGAGGGTAAGAATCCCTTCATATCTGATAAAAAAAGCGCTTCAGACAGCACCTTCGAGAGTAGTTCTGGCTGACCGAAACGGAAATAGAAAATTGTTTTTAGAAGGCAATAACAGCTATTTTGGACTGGGACCTACCTGCCCTAATTTTATTGATGCAGAGACCGGCGAAAGAAGGAAGGCTACCAAACAAGATGTAGTGAATACAGCAATAGTAGCTGATAAACTGCCAAATATTGATTATGTGATGTCGTTATCCATGATCTCTGATCATACACCGGCACTGGCTGATGTCCATGAAGTTCACGCTATGCTGCAGTATACAACCAAGCCGCTAGCCGGATGGGCTTTCAATGCTGCAGGAATGCAGGATATTATTGATATGTGCAGTGTAGTTGCCGGAAGCCTGGAGGAGTTGCAGCGCAATCCATTTATTGTTTTATATTCAGAACCAACCAGCCCGTTAACTCACTCCAATGATGCATTAAAAAAATTACTATTAACTGCAGAAAACAGAATACCGGTAGTATACACTCCGGGTATGATTATTGGCGGAACAGCACCGGTTACACTGGCAGGAGCGCTGGCAGTGGGTGTTGCTGATAACCTGACCGGGCTTCTTTTGAGCCAGTTGAAAAGGGAGGGTGCACCTTTTATTGGCGCTGCACCAGGTGGGCCAATGGATATGGCTACCATGCAGCATTGTTATGGAGCCCCTGAACTACTTCTTCAACAAGCAGCATCAACCGATATTTACCATTACCTGAAGCTGCCCATCTGGGGTACTGCAGGAACAACTGATTCAAAGATCGTTGATGAGCAGGCTGCAATTGATGATGCGATTCAGGTATTTGCCGGCGCCTTAAGCGGAGCACATTTAATTCATGATGTTGGGTTTATTGATTTAGGTATGACAGGCTCTTTGGAGCAGATGGTTTTATGCGATGAAATAATCGGCTATGTTAGAAGATTTGTCTATGGATTGGAGATAAATGACGAAACCCTGGCACTAGAAGTGGTAGATCAGGTAGGTCCGGGGGGACAGTTCCTGGGTACTAAACACACATTCAGAAACTTCAAGGAAAGATCTTGGAAGCCCACCCTATTTGACAGGCGCAGCTTTGAACAATGGGAGAAAGACGGCAAGAAAACGATGGGTCAGCGAGTTCATGAAAAGGTTAAGCAAATACTTGATGAGCACCAGCCACAGTTGCTTCCGGAAGAAGTAATTAAACAGCTTGATGCTATCGTTGATAGGGCTGAAGCGCGAATCAAAAAATAGTATGGTGAAATGGAACTAGTGATAAAAGTTAAAGATAGTCCGGCCAGATATCAGTGTGATATTTGGCCGGAAATAACAAAATAAGAAAAAAGGAGCTTGATCAAGATGAGTGTCCAGCAAATTTATAATGCAGTTCTCGAAATGGATGATGAGCAGGTTATAAAAGTAGTTAAGGCCGAGATTGACAACGGAACAGATGTTTCAGCTATTCTCAACGAGGGCTTAATTAGCGCAATGGATGAAATTGGCAAGCGCTTTAGCGAAGGGACCGTCTATGTTCCCGAAATGATGATGGCTGCACAGGCCATGAAGGCCGGTGTTGAGGAGCTCAAGCCAATGATGAAGGACATGGAGACCAAGAGCCGCGGCACCATCGTTATCGGTACTGTCAAGGGCGATTTGCACGATATCGGCAAAAACCTGGTTGCAATGATGCTTGAAAGTAGTGGCTTCAATGTAATTGACCTTGGTGTAGATGTGGAGAACGACAAGTTTCTGGAAGCAGCCAAAGATAATAACGCTGATATTATCTGCATGTCAGCTCTCCTCACAACTACTATGCCTGCGATGGAGGAAGTTATTGACGCAATCAAGGCTGCCGGACTTAACTTCATGACGATGATCGGTGGTGCACCTGTAACCCAGGAGTTTGCTGACGAGATCGGTGCTACTGGGTTTAGCGAAGACGCTCCTGGCGCAGTAGAGAAGGCCCGAAAACTTATTGCCTAAATTAAACCCTTAGTACAGGACAGGAGGGCATAAAGTGCTAGTTATTGGAGAACTGATCAACACCAGCCGTAAAGCAATCAAAGAGGCAGTAGATAAACAGGATGCTGAATATATAAAGAATATTGCTAAGGAACAATTTGAAGCCGGAGCAAACTACATCGATGTAAACTGTGGGACCATGATTAATAACGAAGTTGAAATAATGGAATGGCTTGTCAATAACATTCAGGAGGCTGTTGAGGCCCCTTTATGTATCGATAGCCCGAACCCGAAAGCTCTTGAGGCTGGACTTGCTCTGTGTAAATATGGCCAGCCGATGATTAATTCAATAAGTGATGAAAAAGAACGATTCGATAATGTTCTTCCACTGGTATTAAAGTACAAAGCTAAAGTAGTAGCTCTCTGTATGGATGACACTGGTATGCCAGAAACATCAGAGGACCGGATGCGTGTAGTAAAAAGCTTATATGCAAAACTTAAGGCTGCTGAAGTTCCGGAAGATAATATCTATTTTGACCCACTTGTAAAACCAATCAGCAGTGTTGAGACTGCGGGGATGGAAGTATTGGAGACTATCAGGTTGATAAAAGAGCAATACCCCTTGGTACACTTTATGTGCGGTCTCAGCAATGTTTCGTATGGGTTGCCCAATCGTAAGGTCTTGAACCGGCTGTTTGTTGCTCAAACCATGGCTGTGGGAATGGATGGTTATATCCTTGACCCGACAGATAAAGATATGATGGGCGTTATTTACGGCTCTATGGCTCTTTTGGGGCAAGATTCATACTGTATGGGCTATTTAAAAGCTCACAGAAAGGGATTATATCAATAAAAGATAAATCGTGGAGATAAGCGCCACTGCTTTTGATACAGAACACAGCAAGAGATGAAGTTACCCCGCGGCACTATGGGTTGCAATAGTTTTTCCATAAGTGGCGCTTCTCTACTATAAAAAACTTATTTAATAAAACGGGAGAGATGTAATTTGATTCTCACCATCATTATTGTTTACCTTGTGATATTGTTAGCTGTGGGGTTTTGGGCGAATAGGTACAATAAAGACATGACCGATTTCATACTCGCAGGGCGCAGACTCGGGCTTGGTCTTGGCACTTTTACTATTGCAGCAACTTATTTTGGCGGCGGATATGTCTTAGGTTTAGGTGAAGCAGCGTATCAAAACGGGCTTGTGGTTTGGTGGTTTGGTATAGGCGGAGGGCTAGGACTTATTTTAACAGGGTTTCTGGCCGGAAAAGTAAGAGCAATGAATATCTATACAATTCCGGATTTTTTGGAACGCAGATACGGCGGTAGGCTTTTTAGGCCTTTGATCGCCATCATCACTATTATTACTTATACCGGGATACTAGCTTCCCAGATACTGGCGACTAAAGCCGCCTTATCAATTGTGGGTCTTGGAACAATGAAGGCAGCAGCTGTTGCTTCCTTAGTCTTTATAGTGTACGCAGCTGTTGGGGGGCTCTGGGCAGCAACTATTACTGATTTTATCCAGCTTATCGTTGCATCAGGTGGAATTATTGCGGCATTTACTGCAGTTCTTTGGCGTTTAGGTGGTTGGGGAGGATTTGTTTCAGCTATCCAATTAAACATAAACAAATCAACCCATGGGTTTTTCAATGTAATGGGGACTGGAGACTGGTCATATATTATTTGGCTTGCTGCTCCTATTTTATTGACTACTTTAGCTGGTGCTGATACATACCAGCGTTTATTAGCTACAAAAGATGCAAAAACGGCACAAAGGTCCTGCTGGTTAGCGGGTATCATCATAATTATAATAACCGCTTTTCCCACATTAATAGGCATGAGTGCACATGCATTTTTCCCCGGCTTGAACGATGCATCTGCGGCGTTGCCAAATGTTGTGGGCCATGTATTTTCCCCTGTACTGGCGGGAATAGTTATGGCAGCTATTCTGGCGGCCATCATGTCAACGGCAGATTCACTGCTGACCGTAGGGACTGCGAACATTGTCTATGACATTATGTACAAGACACTGCACAGGGAAGAAGAATTAGATGAGAAAAAAATGCTTACGATTTCCAGGGTTGCAGTTGTTATCATGGGTTTGATTGCCGTTATAGTTGCTGCGTTATCTTCGGGGATCATTGATCTTATTAACTTTGTGGCGATTTTAAATACCGGAGGCATAGTTGTTCCTGTTGTTGGCGGGATACTTTGGAAGAGGGCCAATTTAAAAGCAGGTTTGTCGGCCTTCTTTTTTCGGGATCACAGCAGCGGCAATGGGCTTATCTGGAGTAACATTCGCTGGAATTCCTACGGAAATATTCGGTATATTAGTATCACTTGTGGTGTTTATCGTTGTTACTCTGGTAACTACTAAAAAAGACGATGAATTGTTGGTGGAGTAGGTGTAATAATGCGTATCCCAGCTGTTTGCTAAAAGCAAACAGCTGGGGTATTCTATTGATCCCCCTGATCCGCTATCTCTTTCCCTATTTCTTTGAGCAGCTTTACATAGAGGATGAGTTCATCGCGGGAGTTGATGTTGAGCTTGGTATAGATGCGTTTGTTGTGTGTTTTGATTGTGTTGATGCTGAGGAATAGTTCTTCTGCGGTTTCTTTTGGGGTGTATCCTTTTACATAGTGGTTGAAGACTAAGCGTTCGGATGGAGTGAGCTTTTCGGTGTTTTCCAGGAATTCATCAAGGCTGGAGAGGGAAAGGTTCTCCTGCTTGGCCTTTTCGTATAATTCTTCATTATGTACTTTAAGAAAATCAATCAAGTCGTTAATCTCCGGTATTTGGGTTCTCGGTGCCTCGCTTAAGTTTTCAGATTTAATAATATCAAGGCCTTCAAAAAATGGTTTCAGAAATTGTTTACTCAAAAAGAAGGCAGCTATAATACCTAAAAGAACAAGTATTGTCAGCAGGGAGATCAACATCAGATTTAGCCGGGTGATAGAGCTTACGACATCCATCTCAGGAATCATCAGGGCGGCTACCCATTTTTCATCAGAAAAGGTAGAATTCCTAGAATATAAGTTGATGGGCTTATGAAATCCCAAGAATGAATGATTCCGCCCCTGACTCTGTTTATACGAACAAAATGAACGGCCTTGATCCGATATTTTCAGAGTAGTATTGCCTTTTGATGTCATTTTGGCCGAATAACCACCTGCAAACATCGACTTCTGCAGATCAATTTTGTTCTCAGTTATCGGTGAAAAGACACAGAACATGCGCTGATAGGTGCCTCTTTGCGGCATATTGGACAGCTTAAAGAGCATGGCACTTATTTCCAATCCACAAACACCAAACACATGACCACGGGAATCGATCAAGGGAACAGAGCAGAGCATGATATCTTCGCTGGTACCCGGCAGTTTAAAGGCAGGAGACCAATAGTAGAGCCGTGATAAGGGGAGTTCGGGGTTTAAATTGGCGGCATCAATGGGGCGATGATAATACGGGGCATTAACGTTATTTGTTTCAAATTCCATCTTCCACTGGGCATGAAGGGGTAACGAGTTAGCACGGCTAATGCTGGGAAAGCCACGCAAAACAATGATGTTCGGTGACAATGAATTGACAATATTGGGTTCCATATTCTTAAGATATAATCCTACCCTGGAGCTTTGGGCATCATCAAGGGCAGGGTTCACAGTGGCATCCAAAACAAAGAAAGCCCCGCTGCTCTTAGCCAGCTGCAGAGAAAAAAAAGGTTTGTTCATATCCGGCGGAGACAAGCTCCTCCAGCATCTCCGGATGATCCTGCAGGTCAGCGGCAGATATGCCGAGCTTGTTCATTCTTTCTTCCATAATATTGGATAGAGCCTTGGAAAACTCTATTGTCTGCAGGGAAAACCGTCCATATTCCTGCGAAATTTTCTGTGAAGCATGAATGAGCTCGTTTTTTACCAATCTCTCATTTTCCGACAGGCCTGCAGTGAAAGTTCCCGTGACTATCAGAATGGCGATAACTCCAAGAACAATAGTCAGCACCAACACTGTCAACAGCAGAAAAAGCCTGGACGCCGTAGGCACGCCCATTGTCGATTTCTGCAGCTCTTGTTTTAATAAAGCAATTTTGTTTTTAATAGGGGGTAATGTGCTCAATGTAAAAGCCCCTCGCTGACCAGGGAGTGATTATTAGTCCTGTGTATATGTACTACTATTTGACAAAATTATTCATAAAATCTTCATATACACCCTTTGATGCGGCCTCATATGCTGTCTTTGCATCACTTTTTGCATCACTGCCCTTTAAATGTTCCAGATAGAATTTTCTCGATTGGGAAGCGGTTTCCAAAAATAGGCCTTGGTATTTTTCTTGCAGTTCGTCAACACCGTCAAAGAGCGGTGGTATGTAGAACTTGTATTCTTTTTGTCATTATTTTAGATGTTTCCAGCAGCATTTTTATCTTTTCGTCAGATATGCTCTCGATCTCTTTGGACATTAGCTCACCGAATGCTTCCTTAGTTACAGGAAGATAGCCTGTGGATGAAACAAAGCGAAGATTGTTTTCAGGGCTGGTGAACCATTTTAAAAAGACAGCTGCTGCTTTTCCCTTCTCTTTTGTCGACTTGATCACACTCATACCCGCACCCCGCTGTACAGCTATTTTTTTGCCGCCTTCAAAAACAGGATAAGGGCAGATGGCCAGCTCTGCCGGCTCAGTGGTGTTGTCTGCATAGGTAACAGTTGAAGGGAAAAACGATACACCGGCAGTGGAGCCGGTTGAACAGACAATATCGCCCGTTTTGACGAGATCATTGGCATATCCGTCATAAACAGCCATATGGCCTAAGACAGCGGGTTTATAATAACTCTCCCACACTTTTCGATACTGTGGAGATGTGAAGTTGATTGCTCCATCATTAATGAGCTCTGCACCCAGCTGTTTACACCCGCTCAGTGCGAAATTAAAGAGCGAATCTGACATAAAAAACATCTTTCCGTCATTTTTCACATCGGCTGTTTGTTGATCAGTCCACTCATAGTAAAGCTCAGCGGTTTTTATAATGCCCTCAAAGGTTTGCAAATCCTCCATCCTGGCACCGGTTTCCTCTGCAAATCTATCAAAAATGGTTGTGTTCACAAACAAAACTTCTGTAGATTTAGCAGTGGGGAAGACGTAGAGACTGTCATCCTTGATGCGCCCTTCCTCTAGAAATTCAGAGATATAGGCAGCCAGTTCTTTCTTTGTAAACTGCTGCCTGAGATCAGCGAGCAGTCCTTTTTCCGCCAGGGCGAGAGCTGTTTTGGGATAGGCAGTTGTAATATCCGGGAGGCAGGTGCGCCAGGGTCTTCATGTGCAGCCATGGTGAGTTTTTCATGGAGGGCCGCACTGCCCGATATAGATGTAACACTGATAATGATGCCTTTTTCTGCTCCAACCGTGTCATTGAATTCATCGATCAAGCCGTCCATCGTGTCTTTCAGCTGGCCGCCGTAATTATGCCAGAGAGTTAGAGTTACCGGCTCCTTTGTGTTTATATCATTTCGACAGCCGGTTAACATAATGCCGAGTATTAGAGTCAGGGTTATGCAGACAAAAAGATACCTTTTCATATAATACCCCCAAATTACGACGTGTAATCTTATTATAGCAGATCAAATGCATTATTTTGGCTTAATTACACTTTTATTTTGGATCAGGAGAATGCTGGATGAATCAAGGGGACGGCAGACTGTGTGATAACTCCCAAAATCACCAGTTCCGCGGTCAGAAGTGGGGGGTACGTTAGATTTGGGCTGGAATCAAGTTGAAAACATTTCTCAGCTGGCTAACATGGCTTCACTGGAGACCCTTTATCTTGATGATCTTAAGAATATCGATCTCAGCACCCTTCCTCCCTTGAAAAACCTGAAGCATTTAGCTTGTTACTGTAGTTCACTGGGAAGCATTAGTGATGCAGTAGGTGGGAAGCTGGCTGCCCTGGAAGGTCTACAGCTGCTGGACTTGGAGGATTCTGAGCTCCAGGGTATATCAGGACTCAGCAAGCTGGCCTCCCTCGGGGTAAGCTCAACATGCTGCTCCTAACTGTTAGAATAAATTCCAAGAAAAACACATTGCGTTAAAGTGCGCTAAAGAGGTTAAAGAGGGTTACGGGATTGACAAGTGCACAATGGTTTTTGACCGACGGATCAAGTAAAATACAGCCGTTATATAGAAAGCAATTTTACCACGATCCTCAGATGACGACGGGTTATTTTCTGGACTATATCTACGATCATGTTAACGTTTTCAAGTTGCTTACCGTAAAATTAGAGGGAACAAAATACTCTACCTTTATCAATGATTTTGTAGATGCCGAGGTAGATTCCCTCTTTATCTTAGAGCCTACCGTCAAATTACACCTGCGCAGCATCTTCCGCAAATTGGGGGTGCGCAAGTGCATTAAGGCGCAGGCGCTGGCAATACAATAATCCTAATAGAACCGCTAAAGACCTTGCCAAACCCGGTTCCATTCGCTATAATAATTCTACGGAGCGCGCGGGAGTAGCTCAGTGGTAGAGCACCGGCTTCCCAAGCCGGGTGTCGTGGGTTCGAATCCCATTTCCCGCTCCATTTTATTTTCTGGGGAGAGGGGGCGCCCCACCTGTCCGTATGGGTTCTGTGTCCCGTTCCTTGCCAAATCTAGTGCTGTTCGCTATAATACCTATTAAGCGGGCGGGAATAGCTCAGTGGTAGAGCACCGGCTTTCCAAGTCGGGGGTCACGGGTTCGAATCCTGGGTCCCGCTCCATTTATTTTCTGGGAGAATAGGGGGGTCAGGCTTGAATGAGTCCTTATTCCCGTGGCGCTCGTGGTGGTCAACTTACGATCATCCGCCGGGAAAGCCATCCCAAAATCACCAGTTCGGCGGACAGAAGTGGGGGGCATAACTGAAATAGCAAGTTAATTGTCACCACTTATCCCTAAAAACAACCGGAATTTGGTCGTAAGTGTGGGAGATGGAAAAGGGCACAATGGTTTACACAGTCTGTCGTCCTTGGGAGCGCAGGCCAGCTCGGGAGCACAGGCCAGCGGTACAATAGTTTTCACACAGTCTGCCGTCCCCTTGATTCAACCCTGTTTCAACTATAGAGATGGATCAGGAGAACTGTCCTCCTGATCCATTGATCCACCCCTGAAAAAGCAACTACATCAAAGTGAAATAAATCTTGTTCCCTTCCTTAAAACCTCTGGCCAATTCGCAGTGACGCAAAACAGCAAACTGCCCCTGCAGTTCCTCGGGAGTCAACTGCATATACTTTGCGAGCTCTTCCCGGGGCACCTTTCCTTTTTCCTTTAAAAAATTGTAGATTTTTTTCTGAATGGGGGTCAGCCCCTCGATGCCTTTATGCCCCTGCAACTCCCTGGCCGCTCGGGCAGCGGATACCGCCCCGGGATCACAGGGCTGGGGACGTGACATGGCTTCAATATAACAGTCCTCACAGATCGTTTGTCCCCCGTACTGAAATGTATCTTCATTTGCTACATCTGCCTGGCATTTTTCACAGCGCAAAAAAGATCCCTCCTCAATAAAATAATGTTAAATAGTTATTAACAGCATCATAATAAACGCCATCAGCGTCGTCAAGAGGTCAGTGCAGTATCGGGCAGTATCGGGGTCAGGCTTGAGTAATTTACTTTCTGAAAATTGTGACAGTCACCAATAACATGTACCTGTCTATACAAGTATCCCAAAATGGTGACAGTCACCCGTAACTAGCAAGGCACAATACCGGGGTCAGGCTTGAGTAATTTAGTTTCTGCCCGGGCTGTGTACGGGGGTGTGTACAGGGCTGAGTATGGTGCCGCGTCGGTCTGCCTGGTGCTCGAACCTGTCTGCCATGGGTCAAGCTTGTTTTTAGGGCACGATCCTCCCATTTCCCACCTCCCACTCGCCAGGCTTGCTATATTGCTTTTAGCAAAGTGGCATACAGTGCGGTTTGCCGTTAGTTACCTTGTTGCTACCGGGTAAGGCCCCAGTATCTATACCAAAGCCATCTTTCTTCAAACTTCCGACATCCGGTTTTCGACATCCGTTTTTTCCCCAGGCTTGCTATATTGCTTTATTTAGATCAATGCAAATGTCCCAAGTTTACGGGAATGACAGATCATAGGGTGGTACTTTTCGCAGCCTATTTTCTCGCAGCAAAGCGTTCTTTGGTCCAAAACATTCGTCTCCTTCCATGGCATTAGATGAAACCTCCTTAGGATAATTTCATCTAAAATTATAATGGAGTATTACCGGAGTGTTACCTATGTGTTGAACCATTTGTGTTACCCATGTCTTGACCGAACATCTTGACCGAACTCCCAATGACTAACGACTAACGACTAACCACTAACTTGTCAACCACCACTAAAGGTTATCTTTCAGCTTCTCCAGGGTACTCCCATCAATGGCGCGGGCCAGGGCCGCCAGGAGCCGCAGTGCGTTTTGGTAGTCATCAAAGTGGGCTATCCCGGTATGATCGTGAATATAGCGGACGGGTATGCCGAGCACAACCGAGGGGACACCCTGGCGGAAGAGGTGGATTTTGCCCGCATCTGTTCCACCTCCAGGCATTACATCCACCTGAAAGGGGATATTATTTTCTTCTGCTACCTGGACCACCAGGTCGCGAAAGTGGGTGTGGGGAATCATGCTGGCATCGTAAAACCCGATCACCGGCCCCTTCCCCAGTTTGGTGCGGGCAGCGATGTCTGTATCCCCGATTCCTGGGGTGTCGGTCGCCACAGAGACATCGACTACCAGGCGAGATCCGGCCGCACCACGTCAACACTAGTTGTGGCACCCCGCAGTCCCACCTCCTCTTGGACGGTCATTACACCATAGATTGTCCCCTGGTGATGCACATCCTGAAGCTCCTGAAAGAGTTCCACTACCAGGCACACCCCACCCGGTCATCCAGTGCCCTTGCCATAACGGACTCCCATTTTCACAGAGTTGAAAAGTGCTGGAAGGCACCACAGGGTTCCCCTGCTTGACACCGGCTTGTTCCGTTTCTTCCTTACTTGTAGAGCCGATGTCGATGTACATGGTGTTGATTTTGACGGGCTTGGCTCGCTCTTCTGCAGTCAGGATGTGAGGGGACTTCGCCCCGATTCACCCCGATCAGCCGCCCCCTTGCCGGTCAGAATCTCCACGCGCTGCGCCAGCAAGACCTGTTCCCACCAACCCCCCAAGGCTGAAACCTGATAAAGCCACTATCGCTCACCGAGGTGACGAGAAACCCCACCTCATCCATGTGGGCGGCTACCATGATCTTAGGCGCCTCACCGCCGCCCTTTTTGATAGCCACCA
>NZ_CDRZ01000004.1 GCF_000946815.1 Syntrophaceticus schinkii
TAAGAATGGCTCGGGAAAACGGAATTGTCAAGTAATCTTGTAGTAGGTTTTGGCGGTAGTGTCCCTATCCAGCGGATTGATGCATCCAGTACAGAAAAGGTTGTTAACCAGTGACCATAGAACTGGGCATCAACTTCTTTGATACCGCCAGAGGTTACACTGATAGTGAAGAAAAACTCGGTGCAGCACTGAAAAAACACAGAGATAAGGTGATCATCGCCACCAAATCCATGGCCCGGGATAAAAAAGGGATGGCTGAGGATATAGACAAAAGCCTGATGACCCTGGGTGTGGATTATCTTGACCTTTACCAACTGCATAATGTCAAAGACAAGGGTGCCCTGGAGCAGGTACTGGCAGCGGATGGAGCCTTAGCTGCTTTAAAAGAGGCAAAAGAAAAAGGGAAGATCAGGCATATTGGGGTGACAGGGCATATCAAGGATATCCTTTTGGAAATAATGCAAACAGGTGAGGTAGAAACTGTACAATTTCCCTTCAATCCAGTTGAGGTTAGTGGTGCAGGTAAGCTTTTTGAACTGGCGGAGAAAATGGACACCGGGGTTATTATCATGAAACCGATGGCCGGAGGTGCCCTGACCAATGCAAAATTGACGCTGAGTTTTATCCTGGAGCATCCGGTTACAGTTGCTATACCTGGGATGGATTCCCCCGAGCAGGTGGAAGAGAATGCTGCTGTAGGAAGTATATTAAGGTCTTTATCAGAACTGGAAAGAGAGGAACTTGCCAGAATAGTGACCAAACTGGGCACCCGTTTCTGCAGGCGCTGCGAGTATTGCCTTCCCTGCCAGCAGGGGATTGATATCCCGTCAGTGTTCCTTTTCGACGGCTACTATACCAGATATGACCTGAAAGACTGGGCAAAAGAGCGCTATCAGGCCATGGATGTCAAGCCGGATGACTGCCTGGAATGCGGCGAGTGTGAAGAACGCTGCCCCTACAATCTACCGATCCGTGAGATGCTGAAGGAAGCAGCGGAGAGATTGGGGTAATGCTGAGAATGACGTAGTCTGTTAAATGGCGGTGATACTGGGTGATGCAACAAAGCAAGCCTGGCAGACATAGATGTCAGAAGCCGGAGGTCGGAGGTCGGAAAAAAGATGACCGGGCAACTAGAAGCAACAAAGCAATAAAGCAAGCCTGTCCCCGATAATGCAATAATGGCCATAAAGAGGTGATGATCATCATTAATGTAACCATAGGCAAAGATGATCAAGGCAAGGAATTCGTAGAGGTAGACAGTAAAGTATTTGGAGAATACTTGAGGTTTACGGTAGAAAAAGGGGATGATGAACAGTCCGCTCTTCGAGTCAGTTTTCGCCAGTTCGATGGCACCTTCATTTCTGGACCTCGTATTCCTCTGGAAAGGGTCCCAGATGTGATGGAAGCGGTAGAGCATTTTTTGAAGAACTGCACAATAACTGAAGGGCTTCCAGACCCCGATCAAAAGGCCGGAAAAACTGATCCATAGGAAGAAACAATTCTTGCGACCACCCGCAGGGAAAGCCTATCTTTTTTAAGGATAGACGTCCCGTCTAGGCGGTGCCAGCAGAGTATAAAAGCAGAGCCAAAGCCATGTAATGATGCTTCTGGGTGACAGCACCAATCTTTTTTCCGGGATGACTTCCGGCATCTGGCACTTATTTTTCTGGTAGATGTCCATGCCGCCATAGCGACACCATCAGATAATGAAAACGATTTTATTATGCTCCCAACAAATTTGCAGCAGGTGATGAGGCAGGAAAACAGTGACACCTTAATACGAGGAATTGCTATTATTTTGACCACAAGGATTTCAAGGCAATTGACAATCCTGCAAAATTCGGATGTTCCATAATATCTTCGTCCATACCGGATGCAACCAGGGCGTAGACGCCATCACGCCAGGCAAAGCATTCCAGGGTTTTTTCCTGCGGATCAAGCAGCCAATAATGTTGTACCTGAGCCTTCTGGTAAATCCGCATTTTTTGAAGCCGGTCTTTGCGCGCGCTGGAAGGAGACATGATCTCAACCACCAGTGCAGGCTGCCCATCAATTCGGGCTTCCTTCACAATCAGTTTCTGTTCGCCTGATACATAAAACAGATCCGGCTGGACTACGTTGAAGTCAAGCGGGGTAACATCCAGGGGCGCATCGAAGACCTCTCCTTCCGGGTCAACCTCCTCAAAATAATCTTCCAGAATCCTTTGTAGCTTGCGGGAAGCACGCTGGTGCATAACACTGGGCGATGGTTCTTTAATCAATATGCCATCAAGAATCTCAAAACGGTAGCCTGGTTCTTCCGGAATACCCAGGTAGTCCTGGTATGTGAGCTTTTTGGTAGGTTTGGTTTCATACTGGACGGGTTTTTCCCTGAGGACGTCACCACTAAGTGCTTTGATTACATCATCCAGCTTATACCTGTATTGTCTGTTTCCCAGTTCAATGCAGGGTATTTTATTCTCTCTGGTATACCTCCAAATCGTCTCCACAGAAAGATCCAGGGTTTCGGCCAGGGCCTGGGCAGTAATCAATTCCTTATTCATGGCCATAACAACCTCCTTTTCATCGCTGCCGCCGGCGACAAGAATAGTAAGGAAATACATTTTAATATCATTTCCCATCTCAATTATAATCAATCTATAAACTATTATCAACTAATATAAACTGAAGTAGTCTATAGTCAACAGATCTATGACATTGCTTTCTCAATATCCTGAAGACTCATACTAAAGCATTAGATGCTGCTTACCTGTCGTTATAGCACACACGACAAGAAGACAGCCTTAGCCAGTTTTTTTTATCTCTTGGGCAGGATAATTTTGTTCAAGGGGGAATATACCAATCATGTTAGAGTTTATCATGCTGGTTGTGGTGGCAGTAAATCTGCGTATGGATCAGTTCACAGAAATTATTTGAAAGTGAGGTGGAGAGCAGTGGCTTTAAAAGCAGCGTTCATTTTTGTGGCTCCTGAAGCGGATGCTGAAAGAGACCGGGCGGTAGTGGATTCACCGGTAGTGCATCTCACAGTGGTCGGTGTGAAGGATTACCAGATGGCAGTAAAAGCAGCAAAAGAACTGGTTGACCAGGGAGTAGGCGCTATCGAATTATGCGCCGGTTTCGGAGTAGAGGGTGCTGCAATGGTGAAACAAGCAGTACAGGGGAAAGCAGCTGTCGGTGTTGTGCGTTTCGACAATCACCCAGGATTTGATTTTAAGAGTGGGGATGAGATGTTTAATATTTGCAACCGCCAGCGGTAGCGATGGAATGGATGTTGTTTGCCCACCCTGGGGAAAGAAGGGGTGGGCTTTTTCTTTTTCTCAATTGAAAATATTTATTGTTTGTAAGGCAATGAATTATTGATGCAATTTTATGGGTGTAAGGTAAGGTTCATTATGTAATGAGAGGGAGTTATTGTAAATTATTATGTCTACTGTCTACTTTTAGGCCGACTTAATACTACAGCGATGCGCCTAAAAAAAAAGAAAGCTCCAAAGCGTTATTTCTTCGAGGATAATTTGGAACTATTCTCTGTAGTGTTAAAATTACACCACAATTATGGTAATAAATAGGTATTTTTGTCGCATCTGGTTATTAAATAAGATATAATAAAAATTAGATATTTCCGCAAATATAAGCAAAAGGTGAGTGAACGTGGCTGTTATCAATGAGTTTAAGAAGTCAGTTTTAACATTACCTGATATGTATTATAAACTCCTATTATTAGTTGGAAGTAGTGGAGCAGGAAAAACCGCTATTATTAAGAAAATTTGCATCGATAATAAATATCGATATGTTAATTTTAACCACGCATTATCTAAAAAGCTTAAAGATATACCGATAGGAGATCGATGCTACTCTATACATGACTGCATAGATGAAATTGCAGAGGATAATGTAAGTGATTTTTTAGTATTTGATAATATAGAAATAATCTTTTCCAAGCATCTCCAGATAGAACCGTTAAGGACATTGAAGAACATTGCAAAATACAGAAATATTATCGCTGCATGGTCAGGTAGCATAAAAGATGGATATTTGACCTATGCGGAACCTTGGCACGATGATTATGTAAGATATAGCTTGAGCGATTTGGAGTGCATTTATATAAATATAGAGAGGGGGATATAGTATGAAGTATAAGGATTTAGTACAGTTTGATCCTATCGAAACTGTTGTTAAATTAAAGGATGCAGATACGAAAAGTGAAGCTGAGAGACTGGTAAAAACATATGTGATGTCAGATAGCATGGCGGAGAGTTTAATTGATGTAGTCATCCCGCAGCTGCAGTTCGAGCAAACCATCGATAACAAAGGGCTTTTTATTGTTGGAAATTATGGTACAGGTAAATCACATTTGATGTCTGTTATATCGGCAATTGCGGAGGATGCCGGCATTTTGAATTTGGTAAAGCATGATGAATTTAAGAAACATGCTGCAACTATAGCAGGTAAGTTTGAAGTTTTAAGGTTTGAAATTGGTGCGTCCAAAATGAATTTACGAGATATAGTACTAAAAAAAATAGAGGGTGACCTCAAAAAACGGGGGATTGAATATAAGTTTCCGCCTGTTGATGAAGTTACAGATAATAAACAGTATCTCGTTGAAATGATGGGGCTTTTTGAAGAAAAATACCCAGATAAGGGGTATTTGATTGTTGTTGACGAACTGCTTGATTATCTGCAGCACAAGAAAGAACTTGAAATTAAATTTGATCTTGGATTTTTACGTGAAATAGGTGAAGTCAATAAAAATATCCGCATTAGATTTATGGCGGGTGTACAGGAAACCCTATTTGATAATCCATCCTTCTCATTTGTCGCAAAAACGATATTAAAGGTGAAAGATAGATATGAACAGATCATAATAAAACGGGAAGATATTTCCTATGTAGTATCTCAAAGACTGCTGCAAAAAAACAAACGAACAGAAGGCATGGATCAGGGAACACCTTCAGAAATTTAGCTCGATGTACAAGAACATGGCAGACCGCCTTGAGGAATATACCAGCCTTTTTCCAATTCACCCCGCATATCTGGAGACCTTTGAAAAAGTATACATAGCGGAAAAGAGAGAAGTATTAAAGACGATCACCATGACTATTCGAGAGATCCTTGATCAAGATGTTCCCTGTAATGGGCCAGGTCTTATTTCATATGATACATACTGGATGTTTATTAAAAACAATCCATCAAATAGAGCAGAGCCTGATATTAAGGAAGTAATAGATAAAAGCGAGATTTTGGAAGGAATTATTAAAAATTCTTTTACAAGACCACAATATAAGCCTATTGCGTTACGAATTATTAATGCTATGAGTGTACATCGTTTAACAACAGGTAGTATCAATGCACCAATAGGCATAACAGTACAAAATATGAAAGACGATTTATGCCTGTATGATCCTATGCTTCCCGAAAAGGAAGAAGATTTTCTCATTACAACTATAGAAACAGTGATGAGAGAGATTACCAATACTGTCAGCGGACAGTTTATTGAATACAATCAAGATAATGAGCAGTATTATTTAGATTTAAAAAAAGATATAGACTACAACGCAAGAATCCAGCAGAAAGCCGATGTATTGGATGATGACAGTCTCAATCAATATTATTTTGATATTATCAATAAGGCAACAGATTGGAATACACCGGAATACAAAAATGGTTTTAAAATATATGAGTATGAACTGCTTTGGCATGATAAAAACATAACAAGACATGGTTATCGTTTTTTAGGGACACCTAACGAGCGGTCTACTGCCCAACCCCCCAGGGATTTTTATGTTTATTTTCTGCCTCCTTATGGGATAGTTAATGGAAAAAAGAAAGACGAAGAAGATGAGGTTTACTTTGAATTCACCGGAGATGATGAGTTTATAAATAACTTAAAGATGTATGCTGCCGCATATAAAATGGCAGATATTTCGTCAAGTGATAGTAGGCAAACTTATCTTAAAAAAGCAGATGAATATGAAAAATGCGCAATTAAGTGGATAAGGCAAAATGTTAACCAATGCTTTAATGTGAGGTACAGAGGAGACAGTAGGAATATACTTAACTGGTTAAATGGCAGAAGATGGGTGTCGCCTCTCACTCCCAATGGACGGGGGGAGTAGGATTTTTTTTCTTGCTTTTTATGACGTAAATGATGCATACTGATTTGACAATTATGGAATTATTTTATTGAACATGAACAATCATACACGGGAAAGGATTAAATAGC
>NZ_CDRZ01000005.1 GCF_000946815.1 Syntrophaceticus schinkii
TCTTTCCCTCCCTCTAAGAGCAGCCAACCATGTCGAAATAGTGCGCGGCGAGAGGGATGATCCGCACGCATCAACACAATCGGCCAGATCACCGAATGAAAGCGAACGATATCCTTGGCCATCAGGTGTACTGTATGCGGCCAGTAATGTTCAAAGCGCGGATCCCCATCCTGCCATCCTAAAGCTGACAGGTAATTGACAAGTGCATCAAACCAGACATAGACCACATGCCCCGGTGCAAAGGGGACAGGGACCCCCCATTGGAAGGTTGTCCTGGATACACAGAGATCCTCCAATCCGCTTTTGATGAAGTTAACCATTTCATGCCGGCGAGAAGCAGGCTGGATAAAATCGGGGTTTTCTTCAATATAGCGCAGGAGTGGGTCCTGGTACTTGGACAGCTTGAAAAAGTAACTCTCCTCTTTTACATGCTCCACCGGCCGCCCGCAGTCCGGGCAGTTGCCGTCCACAAGCTGGCGCTCCAGCCAGAAAGCCTCACAGGGAGTACAGTACAGGCCCTCATAAAAGGACTTGTAGATATCCCCTTTATCATATAGCTTTTGAAAGATGGTCTGGACTGCCTTCTGGTGGCGGGGTTCAGTTGTGCGGATAAAGTCATCATTTGTAATCAGCAGCTGTTTCCATAATTCCTGAAAGGATTCCACAATGCGATCCACATAACTCTGTGGGTCCATACCGCTATCCATGGCTTTTCTTTCGATCTTCTGGCCGTGTTCATCTGAACCGGTTAGAAAAAAAACATCATAACCCCGCATTCTCTTATAGCGGGCTATACAATCCGCGGCCACAGTGGTATAGGCATGCCCGATATGAAGTTTGTCGCTCGGATAATAGATGGGTGTTGTCACATAATAAATTCGATCACTCATAATCTCGCCTGGCTGAAATGAACAGCCAGACTTTACTCCTTTCGTCATTTTATATGTCTTAAAGATTTATTATACCAAAAAAGTGAGGTATCAGCCATTTTTGAAAAAACTTTAAAAAAAATTAATATTTTTTTTGAAAAAAGGGGTTGACTGTTAATGGTAAAGCTGGTATGCTTTCCTTAGCGAATCTTGTCGAATAATAAATGGAGAGGGGGAGTAACATGAAGTCGACTGGTGTCGTGAGAAAAGTGGACGAGCTTGGTAGAGTGGTGATACCCATCGAGCTGCGCCGTACTCTGGGTATCGCAGAAAAAGACGCACTGGAGATCTATGTTGACCAGGAAAAGATCATCTTGAAGAAGTACGAGCCAGCATGTATTTTCTGCGGAAATGCTGATAATATCACTCATTTCCGAGGCAAAAACATCTGTCAGGACTGCGCCAGAGATATGGTCCGTGAGGCTGGCTAAGATCAGCCGGCTTGTCTCATTTTTATGACAAAAAACCATAATAATGGCTCATAAGAAGCGAGCCAGGGCGCCAGAAGGCACCCCTTGCCTGTTGAGAGTAGTGAGACAAGCAGAGAGCCTCCAAAACCCCCTTATATAATTAGGGGGTTTATTTTTTTCAGACCGATGCACTGGGGACGGTTCCCGGCGCATTTCTGCCAGGTACACAAAAACGGAAGTCAGAAACCGGAAGTCAGAAGTCTGAAGTATCCGGAAACTGCCTTGTGTTACTAAAGAGCAGACATAGCCGGCTATATAGACGAACCGCTTTAGATAGCTGAGTTTTTCCAACAAACCTGAAATGCGGATGTCGAAAGCCGGAAGCCGGAAGCCGGAAGTTTGAAGGAACTATTTATTATTTATGATATGCCCTGTACACCTTGCTCTTGCTCAGCCCCAGGGCACGCCCCACCCCTTTGCAGGCATCATGAACCCCTGCTCCTGCCTTGATCAGGGCATCTACAGCTTCACAGATCATCTCAGAATCCTCTGTAATATCCTCTTCTTCTCCTGCTTGCTTGCCCTCCACAACAAGAGTGATTTCACCCCGGGGTGTGGCTGAAAAATATTCATAAGCCTCCCCAAAGGAGCCGCGGAATACCTCCTCAAACTGCTTGGTAAGCTCCCTGACCACAGCCACCCTCCGTTCGGCACCCCAGAGAGCACAGAAATCCTTGATCGTATCCCGGAGGCGGTGTGGAGACTCATAAAATACACCTGTCCAGGAATTAGCCTCCAGTTCCTCTAATAGATCTTGCCGCCTCCCCCTTTTTGCCGCGGCAGAAAGCCGATAAAGTAAAAGGGAATGTGGCATGCAACCCGAAACAACCAGTGCAGCGATAACCGCGGAGGGCCCCGGCAGAACAGTTACCTGATGTCCTGCGGCCAGGGCCTGCTGCACCAGAATATACCCTGGATCCGATATAGCAGGGGTTCCGGCATCACTTACCAGGGCGATTTTCCTCCCCTGATCCAGTTCTGCTAAGAGGAAAGAGGCCTTCTCTCGTTCATTGTGCTCGTGGTAGCTGGTTGTTTTAGCAGCGATCCCATAGTGAGTCAACAGCTTCCGGGTATGGCGGGTATCCTCTGCTGCTATCAAATCAACCCGCCCCAGGACCTCCAGGGCGCGTCCGGTGATATCATCCAGATTCCCCAGGGGTGTGGGGCAGATATATAGTATCCCTATTTTCAATCACCCCTCACAACACCCTGAATTATCTCCCCGCTGCTCCTCTTCCTTTTTGGATTTTTCACGCTTACAGTTATAGTGTTCATTTTCATATTTCAAACAGCACATCAGGCGACCGCAGGAACCGCTGATCTTGCTGGGATTCAAGGAAAGGTTCTGACCCTTGGCCATGCGGATGGAAACCGGCTCAAAATCCCCCAGCCAGGTGCAGCAGCAGAGCTCCCTCCCACAGGGACCGATGCCACCCAGAAATTTGGCCTCATCTCTGACCCCAATCTGCCGCAGCTCGATCCGTGTCCTGAAAACAGAAGCTAGGTCCTTGACGAGTTCCCGAAAATCGACACGCCCATCAGCAGTAAAGTAAAAGAGTATTTTCCCCACATCAAAAGTAAACTCCACATCGATCAGCTTCATAGGCAGTCCATGTTCAGCAATCTTCTGCTCACAGATGCCAAAGGCGTCCTGAGCATGCCGCTTATTATCTTCAATGATCAGCACATCATCAGCAGTTGCCTTCCGAATAACCCCCCGCAGAGGAGGGACCACCTCTTCCACCGGTATTTGCCGTGGACCCACCACAACAGTACCCGCCTCGATCCCCCTCGCTGTTTCCACGATCACCAGGTCATCCGGCTTGAGAGCTTCTTCCCCGGTTTTAAAATAATAAACCTTACCCGCCTCACGAAATCTCACCCCAACAACTTCAACTGTACCGCTCTCCGGAAGCTCAATCTCTGCGACAGCATCATTATCATCTTTATCAATCTCCTGATATTCACTCATAGAACATCCCTACCTTTATCACATTTTGACCTTTAATGTCATTACGGTCCTGGTTTACGCAGCTTTCTCTGCGCCAATGGATCAAGAAAGGGATCAAGAGAACCGCCCCCCTGATCTCTCTTTCTCTGCACATGGTAAAGGGTAACTGCCAGCACCAGGGGCACAGAGGCGTTGTCATCCAACTGTTGCGACCCCTTGAGCAGCAATTCCAGGGAAGCAGCGGCCGCCATCCCCTGAGAGGATGCACGCTGCATCCGGTAGTCCCGCTCGAACTCACCCAGGAGATCCTGCAACAGCCTCTGGGCAGCAGGCCGGTCATTCCCCAGGAGACGAACTTCCTTGAGCAGTTCCGCGGGAGTCCCATCTCTGAGCAGCGCCGCAATTTTACTGCTGGCTTTCTGGTCATCTATTTGATCATCCGCAGCTACTTCTACCCGGTTTTGTCTGGCCTCCCGAAAAAATACCACACGGCAGCGGGATACAATGGTCTGCAATAACAGGCTTTCATCCTCGGTCACCAGCAGAAAGACTGTGCCAGGCACCGGCTCCTCCAATACTTTCAGCAGGCTGTTAGCAGCGGGGACTGTCATCAGCTCCGGCTGCTCCAGGAGAAAAACCTGGTGCCTGCCCAGATCCGGGCTGTACCGGAAAAAGGAATGCCATAAGCGGATCTGGTCTATTTTCAGTGAACTCCCTTCCGGCTGCAAGGAGTGGTAATCCGGGTGTCCCCCGCGCTCCCAGGCCTGGCAGGAAGCACATAAACCACAGTGCCCCCCATCTACCGGATCCTGACAGAGCAAAGCCTGGACAAAGAGTGGCACTATCTCCCTCTTTTGTTCCGAAGAGCGGCCAGCCAACAGATAGGCGTGGGCAGGTGAGCCTTGACGCAGATCCTCCTGCAGCAGCCGTGCAGCAACACTGTCACCCCAATTTCTCAAGCCCTTCACCCCTCTCAAAAATAGATGTCAGAGGCCGGAAGTCGGATGTCGAAAATCACCAAGAAACGCTTACACTGGTTCCACAACATTATTTGACTTCGGCTACTTTTTCATCTTCATTTCATCTTCAGCTGATGCCACCTGGACGACATGGACACCTACTCAAAAGCCCCTCCCTGATCCCTGCCTGTGAGGTATGCCATCACATACTCCTGGATCTGCTCTTGAACTAACCTGGGATCAGCGCTGGCATCAACAACCTTAATCCGTCCCGGGAATTCCCTGGCCATTGAAAGGTAGCCATCCCTCACTCGCCGGTGAAAGCTCAAATTCTCCTGTTCCAAGCGATCCCTCTCCATCTCCCCTGCGGAACGCTCAAGCCCTTCCTCCGGGGGGAGATCAAGCAAAATGGTGCAAAATCTTCCCAGTTTATTTAAAGCGAAGTCATTGACCGCACGCAGCATTTCCAAAGGGAGACCACGCCCATAACCCTGATAGGCCAGACTGGAATCCACAAAACGATCACAGAGGACAACCTTGCGCTCTCTCAATGCCGGCAGCAGCACTTCACCGACAATCTGCGCCCGGGCCGCGGCATAGAGCAGGGCCTCTGTCACCGCCGACATTTCATTGTAGCAAGGGTCAAGCAGCAGTTGGCGGATCGCCTCTGAAAGGCGCGTTCCCCCGGGCTCCCGGGTCTTAACCACAGAATACCCAGACTCTTCCAAAACCCGGGCTGTCATCTGAATCTGTGTGGTTTTACCGGCCCCGTCGGGCCCCTCAAAAGTAATCAGTTTCCCTGGATGTTCCACTCCTTCAACTCCCTGTGACAATTTTGATCGAACCCCGGCTCTTCCCGGGCCAAACACCACCGGCAGCATCCCATTCTTGAAGAAAATCAAGCACTTCTTCCCCCACCCTCTCCCCTGGGCAGAGCACAGGCACACCCGGGGGATAGGGGGCAATCACTTCAGCAGCGGTTTTACCCAGGGCACTTGCAGGCGGTAGCAGGGAGTGTTCAGCAAAAAAGGCATCCCTGGGTGTGATCACCTGCCGCGGTATGGGCAGCTGCAGGGGATCCGGGATGAAATGACCGGCTGCAGATCTGCTGTTTGTGCAAGCCGCAGCCATAGCATCCAGCCCCTCCAGCAGGGCACCTGCTGCTTTTTCAACACCCGCAGGCCCCAGGATAAGAACGATGTTCTGAAAATCAGCCATCTCCACAAGAATCTTGCGCTCTCTGCACAGCCATTCAGCAGCCTCAAACCCTGTAATCCCCAACTTTCTTACATTAATAACGAGTCTGGTAGGATCATACTCGATCACACCGGGTACTTCCTGCAGTTCTTCACCCGGGGCCAAAATTCCTGGAATACGGGAGATCTCCTGGCGCAGTCTTTCGCCAAGCAGAGCGGCAGTATCCCACTTCTCTTCCTCCAGCCGGCACTGACAGC
The DNA here is from genome assembly GCF_000946815.1 of Syntrophaceticus schinkii. Taxonomy (GTDB): domain Bacteria; phylum Bacillota; class DSM-12270; order Thermacetogeniales; family Thermacetogeniaceae; genus Syntrophaceticus; species Syntrophaceticus schinkii. The sequence continues at coordinate 5,764 of NZ_CDRZ01000005.1, forward strand.
GCGCCACATCAAGAGAGGCCATCAACAGATAAGATGGGCTGCTGGACTGAACCATGCGCAGGGCATCCCGGATTCCCTCCAGGTCACTCTTATCCTGACAGTGAAGATAAGCCGATTGTGTAAAGGCTCCCAAAACCTTGTGAGCCCCCTGGGCAGCAAAATCAGCTCCTGCCTCCAGGGCCGTGAGAGGGAAGTGAGGGCTTGTGCCAAAATGTGCCCCATGGGCTTCATCCACCAGCACTGTACAATTATATCGATGAGCTGTCAGCACCTGCTGCCGCAGTTCTCCCGCCAGCCCATAGTAACTGGGGTGCAGCAGAACAATTAATGCCTCCTCATCAAGTGCGGCCAGACAGCTTTCCAAATCTGTGGCAGTGATATGGCCAGGCAGCCCCAGCGCGGCATGAGATGACACCGGAAGATAAACAGGATGTGCTCCGCTGAGAATAATGCCATGAATAACTGCCTGGTGGCTGTTCCGCGGGAGCACCACCTTGCTGCCCGGACGGCTTTTGGCCAGAAGAACAGCCAAAATACCTGCGGTGGTACCATTCACCAGAAAAAATGTCTCTTTTGCCCCAAAGTAAACCGCTGCCTCCTGCTGTCCCTTCTCAATGATCCCCTGTGGATCATGCAGATTATCCAGCCCCGGCAGTTCGGTGAGATCCATCTGAAAGACCTCATCACCCAGCAGCTGTCGCCACTCGGCTAGTGCTCCCCATCCCTGCTTGTGTCCGGGTGTATGGTAACTCCGGTAACCTTCTGCAATATGGCTGAGAAGGCCTGCCAGCAGCGGCATTTCGTTCTTCCGGATGTGCCTCACCCCCAAAAAAGTTAGATACTGAAAGTCAAATTAGTAGTTGGTCGTTTGTCGTTAGTCGTTGGAATAAACCGTCCCGGGGATTCCCTCGCCAAGTTAAGGTAGCCATCCCTCACCTACCGGTGGAAGCTTAATTTCTCCTTCCGCCTTCGATAGGCGTCTACCTGGGTAAATAGATATCGGAAGCCGGAGGTCAGATGTCGGAAATTTCATGGAACTGCTTCTACTGGTTCCGCAACATTACATAACTCCGGCCTCTGTTTTCATTATCTGCCAGTGCGGCCTGAACAGCACAGGCGTCTACCTGGATTATTTCCTTGTAGTTATTTTACCATATCCACTATCCACTTATTGCTGCCAGCAGCTGCTTTGCTTATTACTTATTGATAAATTAAAAAAGCGTGTCCAAGGGAGGCTCCCTGTCACGCTAATAGAAAATAGGCCTGTTCTCATCTGCCGGTGCCGCTCAGATAGCATGTACTCCTACCCTGAAAATAGAGGTGGGAAACCTGAAGTCGGGGTCGGATAGTAACAGGAACTGCTTCCGCTGGCTCTGCAACACTCCTGACTCTGGCCTCTGTTTTCATTATACGCCAGTACTGCCCGGGCGGCATGGGTATCTACCTGAAAAAAAAAGAAACCAAATATCGAGGACGGACGATATTGCGGACGATATTATTGTTGAACCCAAATCTTTTTGATCTTTTCCTTCAGGTCAAAATAGCGACGGTCACCCACCCGAGTGCGCACAATCTCTTTTTCACACCGCATACAAAGAAAACATCCTGAAACCATTATTCCCCCGGCAATACCCCTGGGAGGTGTTTCTTCACAGATCACACACACAGGCAGCAGAACCCCCATCTGCCCGGAAAATCGCCGTTTTGTTCTTCTGGAAGTCACCATTTTCGCCCTCCCACTTTATCTTCTCTATTATATGCAGAATCGCTGTTAAGCTACCTCTCCCCCCTTACTTATTATACGCAGGGGCAGCAATACCAATCCCTCTTAAAACAAAACTGAATCGGCACAGGCGGACAATAGGCAGCCCGGCCTCCAACTGTTCATCCCTCTCAAAATAGATAGTACCTGTGCCGTTTTATTGGGAAACCGGCATGAGAAAAGATGCCTAAGCAATGTAAACAATGCGAAACCAGCAAAAGCGGTTCCTGGCAATTTCAGACCTCTGGCTTCCGGCTTCCGGCTTCTATTTTCCGAATAGGCATTCACTTTCAGGCATTTATTCCAATACATGCCTGAAACAACGCCTTCCAGGCTCCCCATGTCTTATTGTATAGACAGGAAAAGGCTCAGTTTATTCCAGCAGGGCATCTGCGTTTTATCCCACTGCTAGAATCTTTCCTGTGACCCTTCATGTTTTTGCCGCTTGAACTGTCTCTTTTGGTTTTCAAATACTCCAGTGCTTTGAAATTTGCCCAGATGTGCTGATTGAAGCATTGATCACAGAGATAATACCGCGTTCCTCCAATATCTCTTGGCCTGGCAAGCTTGTTCTTGCAGGCATAGCAGACCATGCCTGTTGAGGCTTTTTTCATCCCAATCATCCCCCACTGATTATTGGAAAGAATCATCCACGTGCTGCTTTTATTGGCACATAAAATGTTGATGCTGTGCACTTTTTTAAAGCACGGTAAACAAGTGTTACTACTATAGTCTTATATAGTCTTAAGCCAAGAGTCCTGTTAATGGGCATATTCGCCATATTTCCTAAAATTCCTCCTTCATCCAGGTAAAATTTATTAGATATTTTTAATTCTGGCATTTATGTTCCTCCTGGCACCCCATTACGATCATCCGCCGGGAATGCCCACCCTTTTACCCGTGACTTCAGTCGTGGGAGTACGTCAACTGCCGGCAAACAGATAGATGCTTCCTTCAGCACGAGCAATAGAAGACCATTTGTTCCCATAAAAAGGAGCCAGTTGTTTGTTACAGCTGGCTCCCTGTTCTTATTCACGCAGCTTAATTTTCTTTCTCATCCCTGGCTTTGCGCACGATAGCTATCGCACAATCCGGGCAGACCTGTTCACAGATGCGGCAGGCCTTGCACTTCTCCGGATCCGCAACTACCGTAGGAGTGCCGTAGACACCCAGTTCATCTGACCAGCTTAAGGCCTCTTCCGGGCACTTCTCCCGGCAGAGTCCGCAGCCTTTGCAGAGCCCGGGAAAGATGCGGAACAGTGCTTTCCCTTTGTGAACATCTTTTTCTATAAACTTTATGGCTGTTTTCTCCATTGATCAGGCCACCCCCGTTCCTGCAACCATTTCATAGCCCCTCTCCAGGGCTTTAAAGTTCATCTCCCGGAGCTTGGGGTTCTGTTCGAATTTATAGCCCAGCTTTTTCTCGATGGCCTCTTTTGCCTTCTCTAAGGTCACCACATGGGTGGCACCGATGACCGCTCCCATGATCAATATATTGAACACCCGCGGGTGCAGTTCTTTATTGGCTGTTTCCAGGGCGGGAATTGCCAGAACCCGTTGGGCGTTTTCCGGCAGGTCATCTTCCACACCCTCAATTCCTGCATCATAGATAAACACTGTCTGGGGCCCGCGTACATCCCCACACGGCGGACGGCCCGGTCGCTCAAGGCGATGACGATATCACCGGTTTTGAATTTCGGTGCCCCGATCTTTTGATCTCCGATCTGCACAAAGGCGATGGATACTCCACCCCTCTGTTCCACCCCGAAGTTGGGAATATAGAGGATCTCTTTGCCCTCCATGGCTGCAGCCTCGGTCAGGATCATGGCCACTGACTGCACACCCTGGCCACCTTCACCAGCTAATGCGATCTTAACAGCTTTGTCCATTCCTATCCCTCCTTACCTGTTGGTGTTTTGAGTTCACCAGGAGGATATTGTTTCGTCATCTCGTTCTCGAGAAATGCCCAGGTTTGTTCGGCATTGGTGCGCCAGTTTGTAGGGCAGGTGGAAAGGGCCTCTACAAAGGAGAATCCCCTCCCGGCTATCTGGTTTTCCAGGGCTTTCTTGATGTATTCTTTCAGCTTGCGGAATCTGGCCACGCTCCCCCGGGCCACATAGGCGCCATCCTGGGAGATGGCTGATACCATCTCAGGACCCATCATGGGGTAGCCGGCTTCAAGTACATCCCTGCCGTAAGGGGTGGTTTCTGTTTTTTGGCCAGGCATGGTAGTGGGGGCCATCTGTCCGCCGGTCATGGCGTAGTTGGTGTTGTTTACTAAAAGCACTGTGATCTTGTCATCTCTGGTGGCGGCATTGACCAGGTGCTGGGAGCCGATGGCGTATCCCCCTCCATCACCCATATAGGCCACAACGATCAGTTCAGGATTCGCTCTTTTGATCCCCACCATCACTGGGGTTGTTCTCCCATGGTGTGTCTGAACTGAGTCCACATTGAAAAAATCCCAGGAAAGAAGGGAGCACCCGATGTCACACCCGAACACTACTCGGTCCTGGATCCCCAGTTCATCGATCACTTGACCCAGTGCCTTGAGGATCAGACCGTGCCCGCAGCCGGGACAGAACTTATGGGGTTTTGTCTCCAGATTCCAGCTTTTTGGAATTTTCGGCAGAACTTCCATCCCTTTACTCCTCCTCTCCCAGTATTGTCTTTACATCTGCAACAACCTCTTCCGGTGTGATGCCCACACCAGGGCGCAAGTGCGTTTTAATAGGCACATCCATGCCATAGAGGTTGTCCTTCACAATTTTAAGCAGCTGGCCGTAGGATGACTCCACAACCAGGAGCTGCTTTGCTTTTGCCGCAGCCTTGCGCAGTTCTTCCCGGGGGAAGGGACGCAGTGTGATGGGTCTAAAATAGCCCACCTTCAACCCTTCCTCTGCCAGTTCTCTGGCTGCCATCGCTGCGGATCGGAAAACGATTCCGTGGGCGATGACCAGGAGATCTGTATCCTCTGTGTTGAATTCCTCATACTCGATGATCTCAGGTGTCATCTCTTCGTACTCTTTGATGTCTTTGGAAAGCACATCCATCAGCTCTTCTTCGATGTTATAGGTATTGCGGAGGTGAGCCGGTGCGCGGTCCTCACCGGGTGTCCCCGGTTTTCCCACAAAGGCTTCTGTAGGAACCATTTTCTGGCCTTTCTCCTGTGGGTCATAGAGCACCAAAGACTCTCGCATCTTGGCCTGGTAGCCGTCAGCCAGAACGAATGTCGGAAAGCGGTACTTCCAGGCTGTATTGAATGCTTTGATGGTGTAGTCAAACAGTTCCTGGTGGGAGGAGGTGGAGTACACCACTCTTAAACCCTCTCCATTCCCTCCGAAACAGGTCAGGGTTACCTCCTGCTGGGAATAGATCACTGTGGCTGTGGATGGGCCGCCACGCTGCTGAACCACAACAACTGTAGGGATACGCATCGCTTCTGCCATGGACATCGGCTCCTGCATCAACACATTCCCCGGCCCTGCTGTTGCTGTAAAGGCTCTCCTGCCGGCAAGTACACCCCCCACTGTGGTAAATCCGGCTGAAAGCTCGTCCTCTGTCTGTAAAAATTTCTTATCGTACTTCGGGGCCAGCCGTGTCCAGTACTGCATGATCTCATTCTGTGGAGTAATGGGATAGCCGTACATGATCTCTGCCCCGGCGGCGAGAGCAGCCCAGGCGACGGCTTCATTGCCGGTCATAAAGGCTTTTTGCTCTCCTTGAATCGGTTTTTCTCCCACTTAATTAACACCCCCTGTGTGTTTTTTTTACTTATTTATATCTTAAAATAAAAAATCCGGTAATACCACTACCAAAAGGCCTGTGGTAAATACCGATGCAATCTACGCACCGGGTGCCCGTACCAGTCGGTTTCCCCCACCGCCGCGGCTAACTGCTCCATCACTGAGGTGGCAACCACCGGCAGTCCGAGAACAACTGCGGCTTCTTTTACTACCCGAGCACCCTCCTGCACAAACCCTAGATCTGTCTCTTCTCCCAGGTGGGAATTGTTGATTAGGCCGTCAACTCTTTTAAGTGATCGCACATGCTCAACGATATCGGTAACAGCAGCGGTCATGGGTCTGGCAATATTGATCACTGCATAAACCTTGAGATCCCGTTCCTCGGCTGCTCCCTCTACCAGGTTGAGCACCTGTACGCCAGAGGCACCATAGCCGATATCAAGGATCACATCACCGGGATGACGCAGGCAAAACTGCACCTCCGGTTTTAGGATATTGCCTGTTTCCCCTAACCCTACCAGTTCACCGGTATCCCAGGCCAGTACGGAAACCCCCTCTTCCCCCAGTATCTTCTTCAGAGGCCTGAGGGTATAGCATGGCTCCACCAGGTCAAGGTCGACCAGTGTCACCCTCCTACCCTGGCGAGCAAGTTCCACTGCACGGTTAACAGCATTTTCACTTTTCCCACTGGCGTATTCTCCGGTATACGCCTCCAGCACACGCGACGGAGATTGCTCTTGCTTCATATAAATTACCTCGAATTATCTTACATGTCGCCGGTCCGGTTCTCTTTTTGACAGCCGAACTTGCTATAGTTATTTTTCCCAGTACCTTGACTTTGAGTATATAACGAATAAGGGAGAGAGGTCAAGAAAATATGATGCTCTTCAAAGTACTGACGCATAAAAAATCGCCGCATACCTGCTCTGCTAAGAACCGTGCCCCCTTAGATCCCCCTACCCTGCTACAGCCTTCAAGGCAATGAGGAGCAGCAGGCCGGGAAGGCCTAACAGTCCCACGGTCAGGGCACTGGCAGGATTTACTCCGAGAGAAAAACCCAGTAAACCCAGTGAGCCGGCAGAGAAATTGACCAGAAGAAGAAAGACGCATCCTAAGATTAGCCGCAGTCCCATGTATAAAATTATACGCAAGGGCTTCCATAATGCCTGTCCCACCAGAAACAACAAAAGAAGGCCGAACAGCACCCCCAAAATAGTACCAACCATCACTTTCCCTCCTTAAACCTCCTTAAACCTCTTTTCTCTCCTCTTTCCACATCCTTTCCATCAGGTAAACATAGCGTTTTTCTGCGGCTTTAAGGGAAAGGATGGCATAATCAACCAGATCAGGGTCCGTAGCCTGTTCGAAAAAGTCACGTGCTGCCAGCCATTCGCTGTGCGCCTCGGTCAGAGCCAGGTAGTCGTCATTAAACTTGTTCCGCTCCTTGCTTCGGAACACCTGGGTTAATGAACGGTTTTGGTTTATCAGCCGCGCTATCATCGCAAAATACCTCCCTGGCAAGTTGTTAGGGTTTTTCTTTATTATATGTGTTAACATACAAAAACTTGCCATTGGAAGAGGTAATTTATTCCTATTGCATTGCTGCGCTGTTCTGGGGCTGTCCAAGCACCGGATCATAGAGTGCAAAAACCTGGCCTTTAACCCTGAGTCTGGCTGTCAGATCATCATCTCCGGTGATTACTGCCCTGTGATTTTTGTGGTAACTTCTCTGCATTTGGTGGTTGGCAGCTGGATAATAATGTCTGTTATATTAAAGTGGATCACCAGGGCTCGCCTACTGATCCTCCTGGTCCAAAACGGCTCCGGATTTTTTCAGACTTCCGACCTCCGGTCTCAGACTTCCGTTTTTTCTATAGCTCCTGCCTGCCTAACAGGGATCTGCTCAATGTAGCGGTATCGGCAAACTCCAAATCCCCCCCTACAGGCAACCCGTGGGCGATCCTGGTAACTTTAGGCACCAGCGGTTTAAGTAGCTGAGCAAGGTAAATGGCTGTCGCTTCTCCCTCCACATTAGGGTTGGTAGCCAGGATCACCTCACTGGTTGACTCCTTGGGGAGGCGGTGAAGCAGCTCCGTAATCTTGAGGTCATCAGGGCCGACCCCATCCATAGGCGAAAGAACCCCGTGCAGCACATGGTAAACCCCTGGAAACTCCCCGGTGCGCTCGAAAGCAATAATATCTCGCGGCCATTCCACAACACAAAGTAAAGACCTGTCACGCCTTTCATCCCGGCACAGCTCACACGGGTCCATATCTGTGATGTTCCCACAAACAGAGCAGAAAAAGATCTTTTCCCTGGCCTCTGTAATCGCCCGCGCTAAGGCATCAGCCTCCCCGCGGGGTGCATGCAGGAGATAAATGGCCAGGCGCTGGGCGGTTTTCGGCCCGATACCCGGCAGTTTTCGCAAGGCTTCAATAAGTGCTGCCAATGAGTTGGGATAAAGATGCAAAACCGATCACCTGCATTTCTCTAAACATTTCTGTTAAAAAACCCCTGGTATTTTCAGCCCACCTGTCACCTTTTCCATTTCCTCCGCTGCTTTTTCCCTGGCGCTCTTTAAAGCCTCATTGACTGCAGTCAAAACCAGGTCCTCCAAGAGTGTGGGATCATCAGGATCAGCTGCTGCAGGATCGATGTGTACCTCCTGCAGTTCCTGCTGGCAGTTAGCCACTACCTTGACCACACCTCCGCCGGAACTGGCCTCAACAGTGAGCTCCCCCAGCTCTTCCTGGACCCGGGCCATCTCCTTCTGCATTTTCTGGACCTGCTTCATCATCTTCTGCATATTCCCAAAACCCATTTTTCATTCGCCCTCCTTTTTTTTCTTGATGATCTTACCATTAAAAATCGTCAACGCCATGTTTAACAACTCACTGCCCGTGGTTTCGTGATCCCGTATAGGTGACGTGGAGATATAATCGTTGTCACCTTCGGTTGCCAGGGTGTCCCCTAAAGCCACTTCCAGCTGGAGAGAGCATCCATATTCCTGAAGGCTTTTCTGTAAGGTTTTCAGGTTCTCCTCTCCCCTGATCAGATCACAGCCGAAGGAAGGTGCCAAAAGCAGCAGGCTGCCCCCTTTTCTCCTGAGTTCGCATTTGGGCAGAACCCCTGCCAGAATGGGCTGCTCTGAGGCATTACTTATTAGGAAATCATGAATAGCTGTAAGATCAAGATTTACATCGGCAGCCGGTAAGGCCTGCTCTTTGGGGGACGGCATTTCTTTGGTTTTCATAGGAACAGCCCCCTTTTGCTGCCTTATGGCCTTCTTCTCAGGAGGCTGTGTTTCTCCTGACTTTTCAAGGCCTGCTGCCTTTTGTTGCTGCTGTAATGATTTCTCCCCGAGGGATGGTGCCTGAGGGGCTGCCGCCTCTTGCTGAATGTTCCTCTGCGGAACAGGCGATGTCGAGGGCTGAGCCGATGCTGCCTGCTCCCTTACTGCCTGACTGGTTGCCTGCTCCCTCAACACCTGGCCGGTTGCATCTATGCTTCTCTTTTGTAGGACGCTTTCTTGAAAGCTGCCGGTAGTATTCCGGCTTTCCTCATCCTGGCCGGTTGCATCCCTGGTTCTTTTTTGCAGACGGTTTTCTTCTATGGCAACGGTAGTATTTTGCCTTTTCACTGTCTGGCGTGCCTGTCCGGATCCTTGCAGGCGGCTTTCTTCTGTGAGATCAGCACTGCCCTGCCTCTTCACTCCTCGACCTGCTCCTTGTTGCGAGGGGCCTTCTCCTGAGGTGCTGACAGCACCTGTCAGCCGCAGAAGTGTGAGTTCCAGGAGAAGATCCGGCCTGTGGCTCCATCTCATCTCCCCTTCTGCAAGGGCAATCCCCCGCAGAAAACGCGCATAAAATAATTGTTCCTTTTTTTCCGTATCCTGACTAAAAATCAGGTCACGCACCTGATCCGCCAGCTGTAAGAGCACCTGGCGCGGATCAGCTCCCCGCGCAAAAAGAGCATCCAACAGCTCTAAGAGCCCGGGCACATCCCCTTGAGCAACTGCGGCTATAATCTCCTCCAGTTCCCCTTTCCCCAGAGCACCTGTCAAGAGTTCGATATCTTTGCGCCGGATCTGCCCCCTGGTAAAACTTGCAGCCTGGTCCAGCAGTCCCAGGGCATCACGTAGTGCACCACTTACCTGGCGGCTAATCAACTCCAGGGCATCATCCTCAACAGACCAATCTTTCGCCCGGGCCACTTTGGCCAAATGCTCCTTGATCACAGGACGGCCGAGACGCCGGAAGTCGAAGCGCTGACAGCGGGATAATATAGTCAAAGGAACCTTATGTGCTTCTGTTGTAGCCAGAATGAACACAGCATGTGCGGGCGGTTCTTCCAGTGTCTTCAATAGTGCATTGAAAGCCTCTCCGGTTAGCATATGCACCTCATCAATGATATAAACCTTGTACCTGCCCCCACTGGGAGCCATGCCCACCTTCTGCTTGAGATCGCGTATCTCCTCGATCCCGCGGTGAGAGGCGGCATCCATCTCTATGACATTGAGAGAAATGCCATCGGTGATCCCCTGGCAGGAAAGACAATTGTTGCAGGGTTCGCCATCCTTAATGTCAAGGCAGTTCAGTGCCTTGGCCAGGATGCGGGCCGTGCTGGTTTTCCCCGTTCCACGGGGACCGCAGAAAAGATAAGCATGTGCTGTCCTCTCCATGAGCACAGCATTCTGCAGAGTGCGGCAGACATGCTCCTGTCCGATGACTTCCCGAAAAGTTTGTGGGCGCCATTCCCTATACAAAGCCAACTGTTCCATCCAGACCCCCCCTGATCGATACAGATTAAATATAGTACAACTGCCGCCTATAAGCAATAGTCGTTGGTGGTTGGGACCAGCCAGGGGGACGGTCCCTTTGGCAGGTCCGTGCACCGGGGGAAGCCCAGCACCGACCAAGGGGACGGTGCCGAATTCTGAGAGTAGCACACAAGGGGAACATAAAATTCGCAGGGTTCAAAGACAAACAATGCTATACAAGCGCAACGCAAAGGTAACAATTCGTATCATATATACAATATATACAAAAACGCGTGCACTGGGGCAGTCCCCCCTGTACACGCTCACGCGGCCATCCATCGGGGCCAGGCTTGCTTTATTGCTTTAAGATAGCGGTGTCAATCCTTTCTCCGACCTCCGACATCCGGCTTTCATTCCCACTTCCAACCTCCCGCTTCCCACATATCATTTTGCGTAGCCCGGCGACATTACAATCGCTTTAGACAACTGAAAACTTTTCCAACCACTAACCACTAATATTATGGCCGTGCACCTGTCTCCGAATTACACCTTCCAGGCGGTACCGGTACAGTTAGCTCGGTTCAGGCACTCCCACGGCACCCAGGATAGTCCACTTACCGCTGCTTCCTTCCGGACCTGACGGGGTTCGTGGGTTCCTGCTGCGTGGGACCCAAACGTCTACACCACTTATACCGGGCAGCCCCACAAGGCTAACCCTCGGACAGGAATTCGACCCCGCTATAGCGGACTGCGGGTTACAGGGAACCGCTACCTCCCCATCTAGCACGACCAAAATTATTTTTTCAACTGGCGCGCCCAGAGGGAGTTGAACCCCCAGCCTACAGATCCGAAGTCTGTCGCTCTATCCAGTTGAGCTATGGGCGCAGGCAGAGAATAATATGGCGGAGAGAGTGGGATTCGAACCCACGAGGCGAGGTTTTGCCCGCCCACTCGATTTCCAGTCGAGCGCTTTCGACCAGCTCAGCCATCTCTCCGCGATGCTCTTTTCAATTATATCATCTTTTTTGGCACAAGCAAAGACACAAACACAGACGCTATCGCAACATGCCGCAGCCGTTTGTGCACCCTAGCATAACAAAAAAAATGCCTTCATGTCAAGTGGAATGGAAGGCCGTCAGTGCTGCCGCATCAAAAATCGCCGCATACCTGCTCTTCTCAGAACCGGGGCAGGCGCTCAAACACCTTAGGCAGCGCCATATTTTCGACTCATGCGTCATCCCTGACGGCCTTGGGTAAGATTTATGCGTGAAGTGACACGGCATTATCTATCCATGGCCGATAAAAAAATAAAGTGCCGCCTGTAGCCATCAGGCGGCAAATGCTAAATTATTTGAGCATGACTCCTGTTGTGATGCAGGAGAGATGATAATTTAGAAATTATTTTTCATAAGGAGTAACTACCCATTTCAGGCAGTTGTCTTTCTTGTTGCCAAACACATCATAGCCTTTGACGATATCGTTTAGCGGTGCCCGATGGGTCATCAAAAACTTTGTGTTTATTCTCCCGCCCTGAATCAGCTTAATTAGCTCAGGCATACGGTTCATCGGGACAAAGCCCATGCTTATACTTATGTTTTTAAACCAAATATCAGCCATCGGCAGTGTCACTGGACCTTCATAAACCCCTATGGTAACAACATTTCCGCCCATTCTAACCGCCTGACATGCTTGTACCAAAGTTGGTTCAAGGCCAATACACTCGAGAACCACATCAGGGCCAAGTCCATCTGTTAATTCACGGCACTTTTCTGTAACATCGACTTCGTCAGGGTTAAGCGCAAAATCAACAATGCCTTCTTTTAAGCACACATCTAATCTGGACTGTACCCTGTCAGAAATAATGATTTTAGACGGCCCCCATAACTTTGTGGTTATCGCAGCACACATTCCAACCGGACCGGCGCCTATGATAAGTACGGTATCACCAGGCTGAATATTGCCCTTTTCTGTGGCAAAATAGCCTGTTGAAAGAATATCTCCGACAAAAAGCATGTCTTCTTCAGTAAAACCGTCAGGTATTTTATACATGGTATTTGCAGAATGCGGCACACGAATGTACTCGGCCTGACACCCATCAAGCTTCAACTCACCCATATTTGTTCCAAAACAGGTGCAATCGGGATCAAGACATTGGAAATGCAGCCCCCGTTGACAGAAATAACAGTCTCCGCAGAAGGGAAGACAGGAGACGGCTACTTTATCGCCGACATTAAACTTGGTGACGGCGGAACCGAGTTCCACGACTTCCCCGCAGAATTCGTGCCCAATAATCTGCGGAGGCTGAACATAGGTGTGGCCGCCTACAATATGAATATCGCTGGCACAGATAGTGGATAGTGTAACACGCACGATGGCATCAGTAGGTTTTGTGATCTTCGGTACCGGGGCATCCACGATATCAATTCCCTTATCCTCTTTCCATAACAAGGCTTTCATGGTTCTTTGCAACATTTCAACTCCTCCTATTCTGTTTTTACCCTTTTCCCCGCAAAAGAAGCCAGAAATCACCTCTGCCTTAAAAAAACAATAAGACCAGCGTTTTAAACTGACTAGAATCAGTTAAAACTTGGTCTTTCTGAAGCTACCCTTAGGTTTCCCCACGAACTACCATTTTGGCACACTCTCTGTTTGAGGCATCTCCACCGCAATATAGCCGCCATCAATGATTAAAGAAGCTCCGGTACAAAACTCATTTTCGCCTAAGAAAATATTACGTGGGCGGTTATTCACCAAAATTTAGTCATCGAATCTGTTCAACGTAGTTCTATAATAGTTGTCTGCCGCAAAGAATCTCTATTAATCACCTCCGTGAAAAATATTTGATTATAAAACAAAAAACCAACATTTTATAACAGCAACCCGCACTGTCATAAAAACATTGGTCTTTCCGAAGCTACACTTATGTATGTTTCTTCAAGAACAACCCGTATCAAATTTTCTTTTATTATTATAGCACGTGATTGAAAACAATCAAGTGGCCGGCAAAATCATTTTCAGGATCTATATCATAACTGTGATAAACGACTTTTGCCTTCAGCGTTTCCTCAAAATAGGGTATATTATCAATAACATGTTGGTCCCCTACCTGCCTGCGCGATGCTCTGACTATTTCTTTTCCATTTGGAGTATTCACTATATATTTTTCAGGTTCTGTTAAAAATCCTTTAAGCCGAATTATTAGCATATCTTCAAAGATGGTAATTTTTACCTCATCAACTCCCCGACCTAAAATTCTTTTGAAATACTGAATCATATACGTTTTAATTTCGTGTTGCAATTTCCGGCGCTCTTGGTCTAAGAACAACTGCACCGCCCCCCGTTATTCCCATGCAACTTAGGTATATTGTGATTTTTCCAAAAAATCTATACTGGCAGGAATCCTCGTGAGCAGCCATTTTGGCCTTGGGGGTTCAATACTGATAACGGCAACAACTTTTGCCTTCAGTGAATTTTTCCGAATTCCTTAAACCAGTTAACCAGTTAAAAAAACTCCGCTTCCCTCCATATATTAACAGCACCTGTTTCCTTGAGCAGAAAGATGCAGGCCACTGATATAACTATAGCTGCCAAAAGGATCAGGAAACCATTGCGGTAGAGGGTGATATTTGTTAAAGTGCTGCCAACCCTGTCGAAATACATCCCTACGAAGATCGGCAGAACTGCAGCACCCAAAAACCCTCCGGTGTTAACAATAGAAGTAGACACACCGGCCAGCTGCGGGGGATTGACCTCTTTGGCAACTGCAAAAGTGAGAATAAATGTGGCACAGCTGAACCCCATCAGGAAGAACAGCGGATAGAGAATTCCTACAGGTGGCTTGCCCCCACCGCTGAAAATGAGCACTGCCCAGGTTGCCAGATAAACGATCCCGAAGCAGATCATCGGTTTTTTCCTGCTCTTCATCCGGTCAGAGATCACCCCAATGGCAATACTCCCCAGCGCCAGTCCAAGAGTTGCGGCCATGGGATAGTTTGCCGCGGTGCTTTTGGATACACCATAAACATCCATCATATAAGAAACTCCCCAGGTTCCGGAAAAAGCGATATAAGAGCCTAAAAACCCCGCAAAAATAATAAATCCCGGCCAGGTATAGGGATTGCTCATCACTGCAGCCAGGGACTGCCAAAAAGAGGCTTGCTTTTTCGCGCCTGCATTTGCCCCTGTACTCGCACCCGTACTCGTGCCCATATTCGCGCCTTTATCCGTGCCCCTATCAACAGCCTTGCTGGATGGTTGTGCCAGAGCCGGCACCAGTTCACCGGGAGTGTTGCGGATAATCAGGTAACAGAGAACAGCTATCAAAAGAGAGACCACTCCGATTACAGCAAAGGTGTGTCTCCATGTGAAAAGAGCAACCATAAAAACCAGAGGTGTCTGAGCGAGGAGCCCCCCCAGATTGCCGATGAATGAGGTGACACCCGACATGGTGCTGAACTCCTGAGGCCGGAACCACTGGTCCAGTATCTTCAGGATACAGACAAAAACAACGGCAACACCAACCCCCCACCAGAAGCCTTCCCAAAAATGCCCACCCCACAGATGGAGCATACCCAAAGATGAGGGAGCCCGCTCCGGCCAAAAGCATACCTGTTGTCACTGTTTTGCGTGCCCCCCAGGTGTCTGCCAGAATTCCTGTGGGAAACTGCATCAGCATATAGGCATAAAAATAGGCAGCACCCAGATTGGCAAAGGTGGCATTGGAGATATTGAAGGCATCCACCAGGTTGTCCTTCACCACCCCAGCCGCCATCCTGTGAAAAAAGACAACAATATAAGCCAGAGCCATAGTGCCCCATACCAACCAGCGGTAGCTTTTAACCCGATCCTGCAGACTGCAGCTGCCGCACTGTACCTTGTCCTGTGCGGTATTAGAACTGTTCAAAATTGCGCCCCCCTCATCTATTAAGTGTCCCGCATAAAAATTCCCCGTTTACATCAATTTACGACAGAAGTGGTTCAGGGAAAATTCAATACTGCTCACTGTAGTGCTATCCTACCGGACTTCTCCACAATCAGCAGGAAGTTTAGCGCAGTAAGCATCTGTTTAATTATACATAATATACAGAAAAATTTGTATTCATTAAGCCCCTTTTTTCACGGCTAATTCATGATACTATTTACTTCCATATCATCTTGAGTTCGGTTTTTTAAAAATGGAGTTTAGGTTAAATCAATTGCGGTTTTACCGCATTGTCGGCCCGTGAGGTTCCGCTTCGCTCCTTTCGTCGATTCTGAAAGCATAGGAAAACCAGCCATACCATTGCGGTGATGGACAGTCAGTCCCTAATGCCTCTTTGGATACTCACGGGAATTCTTTTAAATTATAGTTTGTCCTTGATTAAGTTCAGTACGCTTAAACTGAATTCTTTTAAAATTTAAATT
>NZ_CDRZ01000006.1 GCF_000946815.1 Syntrophaceticus schinkii
TCTTTTTTATCTTCAATACCCAATCTACAAATCATTTCCTCAATTCGTTTCTTCTTTTCCCGCCTACTGATTCGAGTATAATCTAAAGGCACTTTCACATTTTGATACGTGTTATAGTCATCAATCAAAGCAAACTGCTGGACGACAAAGCCAAAACAGCTATTTCTTAACCTGGCCAACGTCACCTGATTCATTCTAGACACATCTTTTCCATTAAGGTAATAGCTTCCTAAAGTAGGCCGATCAATACATCCAATAATGTTAAGCAATGTCGATTTTCCAGAACCCGATACCCCCATGATGCCCACCATTTCCCCTTGCCTGATTTCCAGATCGATCTCGTTTAAAGCTTTGACACTATTATCACCGCGGCCATATATTTTTTCTACACCATGCAGTAATATCATTTGGCTACTCCTTTCTACGGATGATCTCGCTAATTTCCGTTCTCAGAAACTTTACAACCGGCCAGACAGATATCAACACAACAATTAAAAGCATGAGCGGCACAGTATAATAAAGAACTTGCCCTTGATAAAAATCTGGAAAAATGTTGTTCTTAACCTGATTGCTGATCAAAGTTGCTAAAACAAAAGAAAAGCTCAAACAGATCATAGAAATCCAGAGGATGCGCAGAGCAATATTCTTCATTGTCGCTCCCGCAAGAAGATGAACGTCCTATTTCTTTTTGTGTTTTTTCTTAAAAAACTCAATAAAGATACCACCATACTTATGGAAGCAAATAAAAGAACAGCAATGCCTATGGGCAACAGGCTTCGTAGCCCTGCATTGATCGCATCAGATATTATCAAAGAGTGCTGGTTTAAATCATATGGATTAAGGGATGTGTATAGTTTTAACCGGTTACTCTCCGCGCTTATGGAAATAAAGGTTTCTTTCACATTACCGGAAATAATCAGTGATTGAGATATTATTTGGCCAAGATTTGCTAGTGCATAT
>NZ_CDRZ01000007.1 GCF_000946815.1 Syntrophaceticus schinkii
AACAGAAGTCAGATTTAGCCCCTAATTTTTATTTGGGGAGTCTATTCATAACACTGATCGGGACACTGCTCTTTTTGGTGAATGCCAGGGGTTTAAGTGAGATTCAGGGGCTCTTGGTGATCAGTATGTTACTGATGACTGCTCCGCTATTATTTTATTATTTTTTATTGAAAAGTGTTACGCTGAGCAGGGGACAGTCTTTGTCACTGTTGTTAATCCCTCTCTTTGCTTTGCAGTATATCTTTTATCTTCAAGCCGGCGCACCTGTAGGCTTTACAGATCCCCACCACCATATTTTCATCTGCTGGAACCTGTTTACCGATGGGGGAAAGATCTTGTTTGAGAATGTTCAGCAGATCTCGCTGAATTTTGTGGGTTTGTATGTGTTGTTTCGCCTGCTCTCCCTGGCTAGCAGTTTAGATATTGTAACACTTGCCGGAATCATCCCTCCCTTTATAAATATCCTGATCATTACTGCTGTGTATTTAGTTGTCAACAGGCTGCATGAACACCGCACAGGTCTCCTGGCAGCCACACTTTATGGATGGGAGAACATGGTTCACATTTTGGGACAGGAGTTACGCACCCAAACCATGGGTGTGCTCATTCTTTTTACAGTCACAGCACTGCTGCTGATCTTGAACAAGAAAACGGCACGCTCAGGTGTTTTTGCAGCAGTAATCCTTCTGGCAGGACTTGTGACCACATCTTTTGTATGTAATTTTTATGCCTTGCTTGTTTTCACCGGGGCGGTTTGTGCGGTATTTATCTGGTTTCTGTACAAAAGAGATTTGGATTGGCTGGTGATCAACTCCTTATCTATTGTTCTTTACATTGCCTTTTTAGTCTTTTTTTGCTTTGTCTACCTGTTATTTGTTGAGCAAAGGGTTTGCTCCCCTGCTTGCACAGTTTAGTCATATGCTTTTTAATGCATTAGGTCAGGCAATGGTACCTGAATTGGGGGGCATCATCACCAAATCCATTCTGCTTATTTTTCTTGGTGTTGCTATAGTGATTGGTTTTGGGCTTCTTTATCTGCTCATCAATAAAATAACTAAATGGCGAGGGTCCATTAGTTTGTGTCTCACCGCAGGGCTGTTGTTGCTCTTGTCACTGGGTTTCCTGTACTATACGGGAAAACCTGTAGCTGTGGTTGCCGTCAAATCTCAGTATTATTTGCAGGGGATGCTCTCTTTAGCCCAGGCTCAGGCACACGAGTATGCCAGGATTTATAATCATTTTGTTGAGCTGGCAACATATCTGATCTGGGTGCTGCTCACAGTCCCCTATATTTGCTATTTCTTTGTTGTGGTAAAAAATAAGGATCAGGATGTCAAACCCCTGCTCTTCTTTGCGGCTTATTCTGTATTACTGGTGTTCTGCCTTATCAATAGGTTAAACAGCCCGCTGAATCCGGGCAGGCCGTATGTTGCCGTATTAATCCTGCTGGTTGCAGCTATAGCTTATTTTTTATACAATATACCAAGTTCAATAAAGATCCGGGCTGTGCGAGTGTTAATTAAAATAACAGCGGTTTCTTTGATTTTTTGTTTCATATTAGCGAATGTTGTAAAAAAGCCCGATTATATCATAGGCAGCAAGGTACCTTTTCAAAGTGTTCCTGGGGACGAGGATCTGGTTCCCTACTGGCATAAAGATGAAGGCCAGTATATGGTGAGCGACTTCCTGGCATCAACTGCTTCTGACAGGAAAGTTTTCGCCTGTATGACCATGCAGTGCTATCCTTTTTTGATCAGCACCTCTGAAAATGACCTGATCCCTCTTTACGGTATCGGGGTTCAAGCGGAAAGGCTCAAAAACCATAAGGGGCATTTGATCCTCCTGGAGGATAAAATTTACGGTGAAACATTTTACAAACGGGATGAGCTGCCTAATACCCAGGATCTCGATCAGCAAGTTCAAATAGCTAAAATTTATAATAACAATGATTATTTGCTATATGGGGTCAGGCTTGAGTAATTTACTTATTTTCCTGAAACACCTCAAAAAGAGATTAATAAGACAGTCCAGACTTCCGTGATCCGCCGGTGTCGCCGCTTACCGCTTTGGTGACAGGGGTGGTTCAATTTTCGCCCTCTGCCGGTGCTGCATGGGCGGCATGAGTGACTGCCTTGGGAGACGGATATGGGACATCGGGAGTATGAAAAGGAACCGTCTTTAGTGCACTCTGGGAGATGCAACAGGAACCGTCCCCAGTGCATCCTAATGACCAACGACCATTTAAGGAAGGTTGCTTTGATATGCAGGAAAAGATGAAGGCTATCGGTAGTGCTGTTTCCCAGTCACCCGGAAAGCGGACAGGGGAACTATCCCCGCAGATGATGAAAGCAGGACCAGCCAAAGTGACCGTCCCCGTGGATGGTCAAACAGGGGTATTGGTGATTGGGGGGGGTGCTACCGGGGCGGGGATCCGTGTGGGATCTCTCCCTCAGGGGGATCGATGCTGTTCTTGTGGAGCAGCGGGAACTGGCCTATGGGACAACAGGGCGCTGCCATGGACTGCTTCACAGTGGGGGGCGCTATGTGGTTCGGGATGGTGATGTTGCCCGGGAGTGCTACCAGGAAAACCAGATTCTGCGCCGGGTTGCGGCGGGAGCCATCGAGGAGACAGGTGGCCTGTTTGTTCACTTAAAGGGAGATGACCCGGATTATATTATGCGCTGGACAGATGCTGCGAAATCCGCAGGGCTTCCTTTTGAAGAGATAGATTTAAGGGAGGCCTATCGCCTTGAGCCGCTGCTCAGCAGGGATGCCAGAAGGGCATTTTGGGTTCCTGATGCTGCTGTGGATCCTTTTGATCTGGTGATGATGAATGTCCAGGGAGCTGTGGAGTGTGGAGCGAAGGTTTTGACCTGCACCCGGGTGGAAAAGCTGCTGGTTGAGGGGCAGAGAGTCCGCGGGGCGGTCCTGAAAGATATGGAAAGTGGAGAGGTTTACTCTATAAATGCAGAGGTGGTCATCAATGCGGCGGGTCCCTGGGCGGGGCAGGTGGCAGCCACAGCTGGGGTTCACCTGGATCTCGCTTATGGGAAGGGGACACTGCTAATTTTTTCCCAGCGGTTGAGCAATCATGTGCTTAACCGCTTGCGCCCACCTGGGGATGGGGATATCCTGGTTCCGGCCAAAACCGTTTCCCTGTTGGGCACCACAGATCTTGCGGTTCCCACCCCGGAAAACCCTGAACCCACAGGAGAGGAAGTGAGCTCGCTACTTGACCTGGGAGAAGAGTTGGCTCCAGGCCTGGCCAGCCGCCGAATTGTGCGGGCTTTCGCCGGGGTGCGCCCACTGTATAACCCAGGTGAGGAGGCAGGCAGACAGGCCTCCCGTGGCTTTGCGGTCATCGATCATGAAAGGCTTCACGGGATCAGCAACCTTTATTCTGTTGTGGGGGGTAAGCTGACCACCTACCGCTTGATGGCGGAGCAGGTGGTGGACATTGTTGCTGCTAAGCTGGGGGTATCTGATCAGTGCAGAACAAAGGATGTTTGTCTGCCTTCACTTACAGCCGCACCTACAAGTTCCACTAAAGGGGCGCCAATCTGTGAATGCGAACTGCTGGATAAAAACACTCTCCTGCAAGCCGCTCACCACCTGGATCGCTTTACACCCGGGGCCTTTTTGCGGAGTACCCGCCTCGCCCACGGCCCCTGCCAGGGAACCACCTGCATTTACCGCAGTGCCCTCTTTCTTTACCAGGAAAAGCTGCTTTCCTATGAGGGATGCCAGGAGTTCATCAAGGGGACACTCAGCTCACGGTGGCAGGGGATCAGGCATGTGCTGCAGGGAGACCAGGCCAGGCAGTTGGAGCTGGCCCGCGGGATTTACCTACAAAATCTTCAGCTTGGGGATAGCAAAAATGGTCTATGATGTTGTGATAATAGGAGCCGGCCTGGCGGGGATGACCGCAGCTCTTAAAGCTTTACAGCAGGGGATGAAGACGATCGTTGTCAGTGCAGGTGCCAGCGCCATGGAGTCTATGAGCGGCTGTCTTGACCTTTGCGGGAGTGCCGAAAAGCCCTGGCCTGCACTGAGGAGCTTAGTCTCAGAAAATCCTGGGCATCCCTATGCCCTTTTAAAAGAAGAGGAAATTCATGAGGCCTTATTATTTTTTGTGGAGCAGACGAAGGGATCCTGTCCCTATCACTATCAGGATGGCTTTAACAATTTTTGCATCCCGACAGCTTTCGGAAATCAGCGCTATACCTGTTTGCTTCCTGAGGGGCAGCTGGCTGCCGCAGCAGCTGAGGGGCGTGTGCTGGTGGTGGGGCTGAAGGGATACCGTGATTTCTGTGCTGAGCTGATGGTAGAGGGGATGCAGAAGAGGGGTTTTAAAGGATGGCAGGCAGCTGAGGTTGACCTGGACTGTCTGCAGTTACCTGGCAGCGGCGCAGCAGACAGCAGCAGGAGCTTGAATAACTTGAATAACAATGTTGAGATCGCGGTGCGTCTGGAGAATAGCTGGCAGCTGTTAGCGGAGGAGCTGAGCGGAAAAGTGCGGGGCTTTGGTTCTATAGCTTTCCCTGCGTTACTGGGTCTGAGCCAACATTTGCAGGTCAAACGGGGGCTTGAAGAATCTTTAGGGGTAAAAGTTTTCGAGGTTCCCACCCTTCCTCCTTCACTTCCGGGGATGCGGCTGGCCAGAACTCTTACAGCAGGGGTAAGGCTGCTGGGAGGAGATCTGCTGCAGGGTTTCCCTGTGGCTGCGGCTGATTTGAAGGGGCGGATCTGCAGCAGTGTAATCGTCAACACCCCGGGGAGGCCCCGCCGCGTTAAGGGAAAGAGTTTTATTCTGGCTACCGGTGGGGTGTTAGGGGGCGGAATCCAGGTGGAAAGGGAGAAGGTATCAGAAGCTGTTTTCCATTTACCGGTTATCAACCCTGCTTCAGAGGCGTACACCCAGGAAACCTCAGATACCCAGCCATGCGGGACCCAGGCCAAGCATAATCTTGCTGATTCGGATGCGTACATACAGGAAGATCCCAACGACGCCCAGCGGCACTGGCAGATAACGGAAACAGAAGTGGAGTTAGGGAATGTCGAGGTGACAAAGGATGTGACAGAGAACCGTTCCTCTGTCATACTTCAGGCAGTACCATCAGGTGATGAAAACAGAGGCCAAAGTCTTAATGTCAATGAACCAGCAATAGTAGATTTTTCACAACTTCCGACTTCCGACCTCCGGCATCAGACCTCCATTTTCAAGGCAGGGGTTCGGGCAAATAAACTGATGCAGCCGTTAGCTGTAGATGGCGGCGTTCTGCTGGAAAATGTCTTCTGCGCCGGAAGGATTTTAGCCGGTTATGACCCCTTTATCGAGGGGAGCGGCGCCGGTGTGGCCATTGCCACCGGATACAGGGCAGCGGTTGAGGCGGGGAGGGTGGCTGAAGATGAGTGAGCTGTCAAAACTTCTGGAACACTGTTTAAAATGCAGCCACTGCCAGAGCGCCTGTCCTATGGCCACCCATGACTCAGACTACCCGGGGCCGAAGGTTTTGGGTCCGGACCTGTCACGGCTCAAGTGTGCCGGGGCTGAGGGGGCAGGAGTTTCCCCTGATACAAAGGACCTGCTAAAGTTTTTGGATAAGTGCAGCGGCTGCCAGCGTTGTGATGTAGCCTGTCCCTTCGGGGTCCCCGTGGCACAGCTGGTTCGCCAGAACAAAAGTTTACGATCAGGGAAACGCTCCCTGCGGGATAAAATGCTTGCCTCCCCACAGCTGTTAGGCCGTATGGGAACAGCCCTTGCCCTGTTGGCGAACACAGCTTTAAAAAACACCGCTCTGCAGAAAATAATGAGCGGGATGCTGGGGTTGGACATGGAGCAGCCGTTTTCCTTTGCAGCCAAGAAAGATCTTTTGCAGCCAACCCTGGGGCGGCCGGCAGAGCCGCAAGAGCAAACAAAGTTATCAGTGACATCCCAGCCAGGAAGTCCATTGGATTCAGCAGGGCAGACAAAACCATCAGATCCGGTACAGCGGCAAGAGCCGGCAGAGCTGGAAGGGCAGGTACGGACTCTAGAGCGTGCACAGCAGGCAGAGGCAATAACACCTCTAGAGCTGGCAGAAAAGAAGGTAATCTACTTTCCAGGATGCTATGTAAACTATTATGAACCAGAGGTAGGGAAGGCATTTCTGCAGCTCCTGGGACTGCTGGGGGTCCAGGCATTGGTCTCCGAGCAGATCTGCTGTGGAATGCCCCTTTTAGCTGCCGGAAACCGTGAACAAACACATAAAACTTTTCAGCATAATCTCCGCTATTTCAAAGACTATGTCGATCAAGGCTATGAAATTGTCACTACATGCCCCTCTTGCAGTCTGGCATTTAAAAAGATTTACGTTGAAGAAGTGAGATCAGGTGATGCACAGCAGCTGGCGAGCGCAGTCTACGACTTTTCCGAGTACCTGGAGCCCTATAGCTGTCGCCTGGCAGCCCTTGTCCATCCTGTAATAGAAGAGCATGCGGTTTATCATCTCCCCTGTCATATCCAGGCTCAAGGGACAGGTATGTTGGGGGTCAATCTGTTGAGACTGATACCCGGCTTGGAGCTGGAGATAGTGGATGGCTGCTGTGGGCAGTCAGGCACCTACGGCTACAAGGTGGAGAATAAGGGGGTATCGATGGCCATCAGCAGAACATTAGCACAGCAGTTAACCGCCATTAATCCCAGTATAATCATAACCCCCTGTGGTTCATGCAAAGACCGCATCAGCTTTGTATCCGGTATAAAGACACTGCACCCGGTTCAGATACTCAAAGCTGCAGTGGATTGATCGGAGGGACGGTTCTCTTGATTATCATGATATGTTTAGAAATGGTTCGGGGTCAGGCCGGCCTAATGCATATTGCTGCCTAAATATTTACTGGTGCTGTTCACCTGGGAACAACCGGATATGCGATCTAGTTAAAACGGTTCAGGGGAACCATCCCCCTGATCTTATTTGTTGGTGGTTAGTCGATAGACGTTGGCTAATGGACAAAACTGTTGCCGGAAAAGAGATCAGAGCAGGATAACCGCGATGATCCAAAATAGATCAGAAGTAGATCAGAAGAACCGTTCCCGTGATCCGCGTGATCCGTGATCCACTTTAGAGGAATTTTGTCGGTGGATGGAGAATATATTCACTTTATTGGCAATAGAAGACAGGAGGAGCACAGGCGGTATGGGTAAGGAGACAGGTACACAGAAGCTGCACTTCCGCGTCCGGTTTGAATACAAGGTTTTAGCGCAACCCTTTGGGTTGTTCCGGAAAAGAAGGGATATTAAACAAGAAGCAGCAGCTAAGAGAAGAAAGAAGGCAGTTGCGCTTCAGCAAATACCTTTAAAAGGCATTGATATTTTAAAGGTCGACCCTTATTATAAGGTTTACTTGAAGGAAGAACAGGGGCAGAAGATGGCCTATGCTCCTGTAGAAGTTCTCTTTGATGCAGATTCCCTGGAAGATGCCATCCCTTTTCTGATGTCAAAAGACTTCAGTAATGTGGAACTGATGTACCCTGATCACGTTTCTCTCAGCCAACGGGAGTTCGAACGGGTTATTGAGAAGGCAAATAAAGAGTTGAAGAACCACCGTGCCTGTTTGGAAATTCGTTACCGTGCTGACGGCGAATCATATATTCTCAAGGATTTACCTGTGGAAGATATTTCATCTGAAAGCACTGCTGAAGAGAGCGTTTCCGAAGGAGATCCATCTCTCGAACACGATGGTGATTACCCAGGCAGTTTAGAAGAGGCCGAACCAGAGCCAGAACCAGAACCAGAACCAGAGCCAGAGCCAGAGCCAGAGACTGAGCCGGAGCCAGAACCAGAACCGGAGCTAGCACCGGGTCCAGGCCCAGATCGGGACACAGGCCTAGAACCAGACACAGAACCAGATCAAGACACAGACAAAGAACCAGTACCAGACTCAGGCCCAGATCCAGATCAAGACACAGATACAAAACCAGTACCAGACCCAGACACAGATCAAGACACAGCTCCAGAACCGGAGCTAGATCAAGATCCAGAACCAGGCATAGACTCAGACCCCAGCCCAGACACAGACACAGATCCGAACCCAGATCCATCAGAGCCCTCAGGCAATTCTCTCAAAAAGACACTGCGTCTGGAGTGGGAACTGGAGATAATTGCTGTGCTGTCACTCATCCTGGCAGGGCTGATTGCCCTGGGGGGGCAGGGCTGGATGCATTACCTGCGTATAGGGCTCGGGCTTCCCTTTGTGCTGTTTTTCCCGGGCTATGTTCTGATCGCAGCCCTTTTTCCCAAAAAGGATGACCTGGATGGGATCGAACGGGTTGCCTTGAGTTTTGGCCTCAGCATTGCTGTGGCGCCTTTAATTGGGCTGGGCTTAAATTACACCCCCTGGGGAATCAGGCTGACACCGATTCTTCTATCACTGATCATTTTTATCCTCTTAATGGGCAGTATTTCCTTTTTTAGAAGGGACAAGCTGCCTCAGGAGGATCGCTTTTGCCCCACCTTTGAATTCGAGGTTCCTTTATGGCAGGAGCAGCCTATTTTGGACAGGGTTCTTTCCATAGCTCTTGTAATAGCAATTCTTTTTGCTGTAGGGAGCATCTGCTATGTAGTGGCCATGCCCAAGGTGGGCGAACAGTTTACAGAGTTTTATATTCTAGGGACAGATGGCAAAGCGGAAGGATACCCACGGGAGCTGGAAGAAGGGGAAAAAGGCGAGGTTATTGTCGGTGTGGTTAACCACGAATACCAGCAGGAAAAATACTATGTTGAAGTCAGGATGGATGATCTGGTGCTGCCGCGGGAGGGGCCGATAACCTTGAGCCATGAGAGTAAGTGGGAAAAAACGATGGCTTTTTCCTATCCCAGCACACGAGAGAACTTAAAGGTGGAATTTCTGTTATACAGGGAGGGGGATGAGGAGCCTTATCGGAGCCTTCACCTCTGGGTGAATGTGAAGGGAAAAGCAAGTTGATGAGGGAGAGAAAAATGCCGAAAACGTTTGATGACTACCAGTATCACGATCTTAACTTATCCGCAGAAGATAGGGAGCAGGATATTAAAAGAGCTAAAGATGAGTCTGGCTCAAGTACGCAGCAAAGAAATGAATCGATGATCCCCTGGGTTTTTCTCTTAGGATTAGCTGCTGCAGAATTGGCAGTTGGCTACTGGAGTATCGGGTTTGGTATGGCACTGCATGTCACTTTACTGATAGCCAGCCTGATCATGGCTGTTATCTCCTGGTACCGGTGGGAGATAAATCGCACTGCAGGGGGTTCCGCCCGCAGGGAAGCAGGACAGCCTGTTCAGCTGGAAGAGGAACTGCAAGATCAGTCTCAGGTTGGTGGCAAAGCAGCTTTTTATGGATATCGTTTCTATATTGGTCTTGCCCTGGCGCCGCTGATCCGGATTCTGAGCCTTTCTATACCGCTCAAGGGTGTTGCTCCGCAGTATTTCTATCTCATTCCCGGCATTCCTCTTCTGGCTGCGATCTTTGTGGCTGCCAAAATGGCGGGTTTTCGCAGGAGTGACATCTATCTGACCCAGGGGAGTCTTCAAAATCTGTGGAAAAACTGGAAAGTGCAGCTGGCTATTGCCTTGTTAGGCTTTCCGCTGGGCTTCATGGAGTATTCTATTTTGCACCCGGAACCTATTGTTTCACAACTTACTCCGGGAGCAGTTATGACTGCATCAATAATCCTCATTATTTTTACAGGTCTCACTGAGGAATTGACCTTTCGTGGGATAATGAAGCGTGCCACAGATGACTTTCTTGGAGAAAGGATTTCGGTCATTTATGTATCCCTGGTATTCTCTGTGCTGCATATCACCCACCTTTCAGCGTTAGACGTGCTTTTTTGTTTTTGGGGTTGCCCTGCTTTTCTCATCGATTGTGCACCAGACAAAATCCCTTTACGGTGTCACTCTCGCTCATGGGCTGACCAACATCAATCTATTCATTATTGGACCCTATTTGCTGGGATGAACCAAAAAGGGGCTAATGTCCTAGAAAATAATTAATAATTACTACCATCGCGAGAAGGAATTTCCGATTTCATGACGAAAGTTGTTATAGATAGATAGATATTATAAAAGGAGGCCATAGATGATGATCGCCACTGTTACTACTACAACAACCACAACTGTCACAACAGCGGCAAGCACCACTCTGGCAGCAGGATTAGGCCTTCTGGCAACACTGGTTCTGATCGCCTTGTTGGTTAGCAAGGAACTGGCCGGAGCCGGGGTTGAATCCTCTGGCAGTGCCAGAACGGTTACCTTGTCCCAAGCTATTGATCGCGTTCTTAATGTAGCTATTGTTCCACTCCTGTTCGTTTTCGGGGCAATCGTGATCGTCAAGGTTCTCGAAGTACTTCTTTGATAGCTGTGCGACGAGACTCTTGGTGGATGCTGCTTCATTGACCCGCCGGTTTTCGGCGGGGATCTCTGCCGCGATCTGAAATAGAAAGCGGCATTTTGACCACCGTTAAACACACGGTGGTTTTTTTATGATACAATTCAGATGTAAAATTGTGATATATAAGGGGGCACTCTCATCAGATGGATTACGATGTCATTGTCATAGGCGGGGGTCCTATAGGCTGTGCTACAGCGAGGGATATAGCTGCTGCGGGATTCAGGGTGCTGGTGGCCGAAGAGCATCCTCAAATCGGTGCTCCCCTAAGGTGTGCCGGACTCGTCAGTACCAGGACACTGCAGCTTTCCAGAGTATCGCCAAAGGTAATCCGGCATAAGCTGACCGGGGCCCGGGTGCATTCTCCCGGGGGTGATGTTCTGAACCTATACGGCAGCAGGGTGTACGCCCTTGCTATCGATCGTGTAGCTTTTGACAGGGATCTGGCTGCACAGGCAGCAGCAGCCGGTGCAGAGATTGCATACAGTATGCGGGCAGTTGATTTACAGCTTATTCCCGGTGGTGTAAGGGTGATGCTGCGACAGAGCGGCAGCCGCAATAATAATATAAAGGAGTTCACCTGCCGTTTGGTTGTAGGAGCTGATGGGTACAGATCCTTGGTGGCCAGAAGGCTTGGTATTTTACCTAAAGGAGAAAAGGTGCCACTCTATGCAGCAGAGGTGGAGCTGCCCAACAGTGACAGGCAAATTGTCGATATATTTATCGGTAATCAGGTGGCACCAGGATGGTTTGGCTGGGTAATCCCTGCAGGGCAGGGTATGGCCAGAATAGGTATCGGAGCGCCAAGGCGCCCGCAAAAGCATTTCCAGCAGCTTGTGGAGGCCAACCCCGGTATCTTTCAGGGGATGCGCATACTCCAGTGTACCAGTGGCTATGTTCCGGTCTATTTTCAGGATAAGTCTTACGGGGGGCACTGCCTGCTGGTCGGGGATGCTGCCGGTCATGTAAAGCCAATCTCCGGCGGCGGCCTTTTCTTTGGACTCAGGTGTGCAGAATTGTGTGCTGATACAGCTGTCGATGCTCTTGACAGCGGTGACCTGAGCGAGATGTCCCTTTCCCGTTACCAGGAAAAGTGGGAAAAGACAGTAGGCCAGGAGATTCGCTGTGGGCTGAAGCACCGTGAGGTTTTTTTAGACCTGACCGATGAGGATATGGACGAATTAATCCGCTTTTTTAATAAGCCTTACTGGTGCAAGTTGATTTTGAAATACGGGGATCTAGATTACCATTCCAAACTGGCCGGCAGACTGGCCAACCTTCCCCATTGGGCGAAGCACTTTGTCAAGAACAGCATTAAGCTGATGATGGTTGGCTGCGGCATGGTGGATTTTATGTGAGGTAGTGATCAGCTATCAAAAGAAAAATCGTACATATGACCTCAGCTCACCCGCCTTTCGATACACGTATTTTTCAAAAAGAGTGCAAATCCCTGGCAAAGGCTGGGTATGATGTGGTATTAGTGGCTCCACATGACCGGGATGAAATTGTGGATGGTGTTCGCATCCGCGCAGTACCTAAACCCAGGGGGCGGGTGGAACGCCTGACCCGGACAGCCGGGCTGGTTTATAAGGCAGCCCTGGAAGAGAATGCTGATATGTACCATGTTCAGAACGAACTGGAACTTTTGTTTTGGGCACAACTGCTGCGATTAAGGGGAAGCAAAGCAGTCTATGATATGCATGAAAATCTCCTCAAATCGATTCCAACGAAGCCGTGGATCAAACCGCTGTTTCGTCCTGTTGTTATGTTTGCCTGTATGATCCTGGAAAGGATTTTAATGCATAAAATACCTGTTATCTATGCCGAGCACTCCTACATTAAAGATTACCTGTGGGTGAATAAACATATCACAGTATTGAATATGCCGTTAACCTCACAGCTGCTGCAGATCAATGAAACAAAATACTCTACACCGACCCTGGGGTATATCGGTGGTGTGACAGCTGAGCGAGGGAGTATGATTACTCTGGAAGCCTTAAACATACTTAAAGAGAAGGGATATCACGTCAATTGGGAGTGCATAGGCCACTCAGATGAGTCGCATCAAAAAGAGCTCTTTGAAATTATTGATGGATACGAATTAAAGGGAGTCCAGCTGAGGGGCTATCTCTTGCCTGCTGAAGGCTGGCGGATTATTGCCCGCTGTCATATAGGATTGGCTTACTTTTGAAATCCGAATCCCCAATTATTATGAATCATACCCCACGAAACTGTTCGAATACATGGCTCTGGGGCTGCCTGTGATCATTATCTTGACTTTCCGTTGTACTGA
>NZ_CDRZ01000008.1 GCF_000946815.1 Syntrophaceticus schinkii
GGGAGTCGTGCCTTTCGGCCCTTTCCAAATCAGCCATTGTCAAGCTTGCGCTGGAAGCACCTCCCAGAAGAGAGGAGTCCTGGCTGAGGGTAATTGGTCCCGAAAGATGGATGACAGCAACTTTATCAGAACCGGTGAAGGCCTTTCCGCTGCTTTCAGGTCTCCCTTTAGAGCCTACAACCACTGCGATCAGAGTGATCAGTATGCTTGCAGTGACAATAATTATTCCGGCTTTTTTTGAATCCAAATGTTATCACCTCCTGTTCATAAATATTATGAGCGGACAGTTGAAACAAATACTGCCCATTTCTCTCCAGGCAGGGAAGTAGAACCATTAATTTCTATTTCGCCTTAGAGTGACAAATTCCTGCTCATTCAAGAACTGGTTCTGTCCTCAGACCTCCGGTTTCTTCTATTTGGTGGTTGGTTATAGTTGTTGGAAAAAAGAATTGCCTGCCTGGAAAACAGAGGTCGGATGCCGGAAGTCGGAGGTCGGGAAAAAGATGGATGCCAGCACACGGGAGCATCATTAGAAGATTATGCTCTGTTTTCATCTTTTGCTGGTGCAGCCTGAGCGGTATGGATTTCTGCCTGGAAAATAGAGGTTGGAAACCGGATGTCGGAGGTCGGAAGTTGTGAAAAATCTGCTCCGACAGTTCATTAATATTAAGACTTCGGCCACTGGTTTCATCTTCTGATGGTGTCACCTGGGTGGTAAGGAATAAAAAAAGTGGATCAGGGGAACCGTCCCCCTGATCCACCTTAGGAGTTGTTAATTTTACTCTTCTTCTGCAGAAGACACAGCTGCCATCTTCATAAAAGGTTTAATCAGATCGATAGGCAGTGGGAAGACGACGGTGCTGGACTGGTTAACCGCAATTTCCCTGAGTGTCTGTAGATAGCGAAGCTGGATTGTGGCCGGGTTCTGGGAGATAACATCAGCTGCCTGAGCCAGTGTTTTCGATGCCTGGAACTCTCCATCGGCGTGGATCAGCTTGGCTCTCCGCTCCCTCTCAGCTTCGGCCTGAGCTGCCATTGCCCGCTGCATGTTGGGTGGCAGTTCCACATCTTTTACCTCTACAGTGCCGACCTTGATACCCCAGGGCTCTGTGCCTTCATCGATGATGTGCTGCAGTCGCTGGTTGATGGCCTCACGTTTTGATAACAGCTCATCCAGTTCAGACTGCCCCAGGACACTTCTGAGGGTTGTCTGGGAGAGCTGAGAGGTGGCCTTGATAAAGTCGTATACCTTGATTACGGAGTCCACCGGGTTGAGAACCCTGAAGTAGACTACGGCATTTACCTTTACGGTAACGTTGTCTCTGGTAATGACCTCCTGGGATGGTACATCCATGGTGATTACCCGCATGTCGACTTTTTGCATTCGTTCAATACCCGGAATCAGAAAGATGATCCCAGGGCCCCTTGCCCCAACACAGCGCCCGAGGCGGAAGATTACACCGCGCTCATACTCCTGTACGATTCGTATTGAGGCTGCAACAAGCATAATGATAAGAATAATCAGTGGAAAATAACCTGGCATGTTATTCCCCGGAAGGTGTGTTGTTCCCCTTCCGGGATGTCACCCCTTTCTTAATTATAATTTTATGTTTTTGGTGCCTGCCATTCATGGCAGTCTGATCAGGTATGATCAATACGCTTCACTTTCAATTTCAGCCCATCGATACCGGTAACGATCACCCTTTCTCCGGCTTTAATGATACCATCTACAGCCATAGCTTTCCACAGTTCACCTGCGATAAAAATTGCTCCTTCAGGCTGTAGGTCCTCTCGAACAACTGCCTCCTTTCCGATGAGCTCTTCACTGCCTGTTGTTACCGCCCGCTTTTGTCCCCTGATGATAGCTATAACAAGCAGGGCCATCAGCGCGGTAAAAAATATTGCTGTGGTCACGATCAGACCGATGTTAACCCCTAGACCCGGGGGGCCACCTGTAAAAAGAAGCAGTGATCCGGTAACAAAGGAAATGACACCTCCAGCCCCTAGAATCCCATGGCTGGCTACAAAGGCTTCAGCGATAAAAAGTCCGAAAGCTAAGATAATCAAAAGAACCCCTCCCCAATATGCATCTAGTGTACCAAGAGAATAGAGCCCCAGCAAGAGTGAAATCGCTCCCACAACCCCAGGGAAAATAAGTCCAGGATGGTAGATTTCTACCATGATCCCGGCCATACCCACGGTCATCAGAATGTAAGCAATGTCAGGATTGCTCAGGTCAAGAAGGAGCTTTTCAATGGAGTTCATCGGAACTCTCTGAACGGGAGCCTTACTGGTTTGAAGTTTTACCTCATTGCCGCTGCTTAAAACAACTTTTCTACCGTCAATCTCCTGAAGCAGTTCGTTTAGATCTCTTGCTCTCAGGTCGATCAGGTTTAATTCGAGAGCCTCGGTATCAGAGTATGATTTGCTTTCAGTCACCGCCAGTTCCGCGGCATCGGCGTTTCTCTCCCTCATCTGGGCGAGGGAGCGTACCCAGGCCGCCGCATCTTCGGTGATCTTTTCGCTGGGAACATCTTGCTGTTGATTATCCTGACCGATAGATACAGGGTGGGCTGCTCCGATACGACTGCCCGGTGCCATAGCGGCTACGTGGGATGAAATTGTAATAAAGGTTCCTGCAGATCCCGCCCAGCCCCCGGCAGGGGAAACATAAACAATTACAGGTATCTGGGCATTGAGAATAGTAGTAACCAGTTCCTGGGTGGTGGAGTAGAGCCCTCCCGGGGTGCTGAGTTCGATTACACATGCCGTAGCGCCTAAGTCTTCAGCATGCTGAATAACACGTTCGCAGTATTTGGCTGCTACGGGCACCACAGCACCTTCATAACGGGCGACGATAACCGGATTAGAACCAGGTGCTGTTTGTCCTTGTGGAACCAGTGTGGTGACAGCTATAATAAGGGAAACAAGCAAAATAATGCTTTTAATTAGAGTTTTTTTAGGTATGCTCCATTTTCTCCTCATCTCTTCCTACCCCTTCTGTTGATAACCCGTTTTGCTTGTATATTCTACACTCCTGGCGCATCTCCCTTCTTTTGTAGTTCCCTAAAAATAAGGATAAAAAAGGCGATGACCGCTGTGTTTGGTCATCGCTATGGATCAGATGGATCAGGGGGACGCTTCTCCTGATCCACCTAATCTTCGAGATCTCACCAGATATGGCTTGATTGCTCCCATCCCTGTGCTCTCCTTTCATCTTCCCGATCCCCTGTGTTCTCTGTGTGTTTCCGATTTTACATCCTCCGAAAAGTGGTATCCTTGTGAATCCGGTTATGACTTTAGGCCTCCATAATCAACCAAAAAATAGATCACAAGTACCGTCCCTGTGATCCACTGTGGTCCATTTTTGTTCTCCTTCACGGTTTATCAATTTTATTTATTTTTTTGAGTTTCCTCTTCCAGTGCTTTCTGGCCGGCTTTGATCAGTTTTTTTACCATCTGGCCGCCGATTTTACCCGCCTCCCGGACGGAAAGGCTTTCTCCGGATCTGGCGAGGTCGTCATCGAGGCCCAGTTCTCGGGCGGTTTCCCATTTTAGCTTTTCATGTGGCCCTGGTTTCTTTTTTGTCTTCTTTTTTTCCTGTGGAGTTTTTTTCGTTGCCATAATTCATCACCCCTGGATTTAGTTTTTCCATGCGGTAAAGAAAATATGATTTAGTAGTTGGCGGTGATCGTTAGCCATTGGAAAAGGGTACAGAAAAATTAATGTCGGATATCGGAATTATGCAGTAGAACTGTTCCCCAGTGTTTTCGAGTGTTCCGAGTGTTCCGGGAATTGACTGCATATAATAGGTAGTGATAGAATTGTTGCATAAATCTTCCTTGATAGGCTTCAGGGAAAGGAGAGGAATGTTATCGTGAAAGGACAGAACAGACCTGCTGTTTCGCTTTTTGCTTTACTTGCTATCATGATTTTGACATCTGCTTTGCTGTGCGGGTGCTATCAGAATAATTCACAAAACACTGCACAAACTCCCATTGGAGATTCTGCAAATGGGCAGAAGGTTGAGGAGACTGGAATAACAGATCCCTTAACTGGCCGAAAGGCACAGAAGGTTGTTCCCCTGGTTGCTGTTATGGTGGATAATCTTGGTGCTGCCAGACCCCAGACTGGTTTAGGGGAGGCAGGTGTCGTCTATGAGATGGAGGCAGAGGCAAAGATCACCAGGTTTATGGCTCTTTTCGCCGGGGATCCACCGAATGCTGTGGGGCCTGTGCGCAGTGCTCGCAGTTATTATCTGCAGATCTGTAAAGAATGGGATGCACTTTACGCTCATGTAGGCGGATCAAAGGATGCATCAGCTAACATCAAGAGTTGGGGGATCAAAGATCTGGACGAATTTCGGAATGGTGGGGAATATCGCCGTGATCAAGCCAGGAAAGCACCCCATAATGTCTACCTGAATATTGATAAGGCTACAAAAGGGAAAAAGCAGGGACTTCAGCCTCACTGGCAGTTCGGGAACCCAGCGGAAGGTGATCCTGATTTCAGCAAGATCTCCTTCAGCTATGGGAGTGGAAACAATGTCTTCTATGAGTTTTCTGCGAGTGAGAAGAGGTATCTGCGGTATATCAATTCTTCTCCTCACAGCGACAGGGAGAGCGGCAAGCAGATTGCGGTTACCAATGTGGTGATTCAGTATGCCCCCCATCAATACCGCGGGGACGGGACTGCCTGTATCGATATTAACGTCATTGGCAGCGGCAAAGCGGAATTCTTCCTGGCTGGACAGTACCAGGAAGGCACCTGGCAAAAAGAATCGATGAAATCAACCACCCGTTTTTTTAATGCAGAAGGCAAGGAGATCATCTTCCCCAGGGGCAATACCTGGGTTCAGGTGCTGCGACCGGGAACCCCGGTAGAGAAGGTATAAATCTTGTCCTATGCCCCTGGTGACAGTCACCCAGAAGCACAACCTGTATAGACAACTTAGGCTAAAAGGTGACAGTCACCCGAGGACAGAGGGGGTATCTCCGCAGAGCAGGTATGGGGGGCGGTAGAGAAGGTTGAATAGTTATTATAAACGGGTTTTCAAAACCATCAATAGGAGTGATATCTGTTATGCAAATCGAAAATCGTCTGGCTGAAATCGGTGTCACCTTGCCAAATGTACCAAAGCCTGTAGCCTCGTATCTGCCGGTAGTTCGCAGCGGAAACCTGCTTTTCCTTTCGGGGCAGCTCTGCACGGTTGCGGGTGAGCTTAAGTATCAAGGCAAGGTAGGGAAAGAAGTTTCTTTAGAGGATGCTTGTCAGGCTGCAAAGATTGCTGCCATTAATAGCTTGGCTGTAATCAAACAGCAAGTAGGGTCATTAGATAAGGTAAAACGAATCGTCAAAGTTGTCGGTTATGTGGCCAGTGACCCAAGCTTTAGCGACCAGCCAAAGGTGATCAACGGAGCATCCGATTTTCTGGTGGAGGTCTTCGGTGATAAAGGAAGCCATGCCCGTTCAGCTGTAGGGGTTGCCGCACTGCCTTTGAATGTGCCGGTGGAAGTAGAGATGATAGTTGAGATTGAATAATGTTACTGCTGTTTTTATCATAGTGAGAAGTTTAGAATCATTCTGATAAATGAATAAGGGTTTGATTTCTGAATGCAAAAAGCTGCCTTCTAAGGCAAGCTTTTTTGCTATATATATGCTTGTCACTCCATACTGCTCCCTGAAGTCCATCCATTTCAAAGATGGCAAAAGAACTGTCCAAAATGCGGGTGGAAGTAAAGTCAAGAGTCTTTATTCCTCGTGCAAGGGGGACAGTCCCCAGTGCAAATGAGATGTGGGAAGTGGGAATAGATGTCGGAGCGGTTATTAAAATGATAAATCGGCAGTGTGGTTCAGTGTATTGTTTTATCCGGCATATGCCCATGGGACTGGGAGAATACGCTGTTACCTGCATTTTGAAAATGGCAGGCACGAATGTTGCAATGTAATGTACTGATGCAAGTAAATCAATCAGAGCAATTTAATAAAGGGTGTGTATCATAGTGTCAGATTGCTATGAAGATGTTATTAATGTGTTAAAAGAACAGGTACGACCTGCTCTAGGTTGCACTGATCCCGGGGTTATTGCCTTGGCGACTGCAACCGCTAGAAAGCATCTCATCGGAACCTTAACCAAAGTGCAGCTTACTTTAAGTGTTAATCTATATAAAAACGCAAGTGCGGCGAGGATACCATGGCCAGGTGAATTTGGAATTCCACTGGCTGCTCTATTGGGTGCCATGTCAGGGGATGCGGAAGCCGGATTAGAGGTGCTGAAATCCGTCGCTGAACAGGATGTTGTTACAGCGAAAAAGATGGTGAAGAAAAACCTTGTAGATATAAATGTTAAACAAATCTGTCCGGATCTCTTTGTGGAGGCACAACTTTTTTCAGATAAGGGTTCTGCTCTTGTAAGGATTGAGGATGATTATACCAATATCACTCTTATTCAAGAGAATAGTAACACAGTGTTTCACCAGACTAGTGATCCCAGGGAGTGCCCTTTAAAAAATTATGACATTACACAGCTCAATGAGATCGTCAGCAATATTCCTCTGCATGATTTTGATTTTCTATTAAAGGGACTGGAAATGAATAAAGCACTTGCCTCGCTTGGATTAGAAGGTCATTACGGCATGGGTTTGGGTAAAACGCTGAAAACCCTTGGACAGAAAGGTCATCTTCCCTCTGTGCATGATCCCTTGACAAGTGTAAGAATGCTCACAGCTGCCGCAGTAGATGCCAGGATGGGTGGAGCGGATCTGCCGGCGATGTCAACCGGAGGGAGTGGAAATCAGGGTATTTGTGCTTTTCTACCTATCGGAATCATAGCAAATTATTTTCAGGTGGAATCAGAGAGAGAGCTGCGGGGTTTGTTATACAGCAACCTGTTAACCATCTATGCTAAGGAATTTATCGGGCGCCTTGGCAGTGCTTGCGGTGCAGCAATTTGTGCGGGTGTAGGAGTGGCGGCGGCTACCACCTGGATGTTGGGCGGAACCGATAAGGAGATAACAGCTGCAGTGAACAACCTGGCTGGAAATCTTAGTGGTATGGTCTGCGATGGGGGGAAACCGGGGTGCGCTCTTAAGGTTTCTACATGTGCTTCTGAGGCAGTGCTGGCGGCCTTTCTTTCCTTGGAAGGTGTAGAGATCGAAAAATCCGATGGTATTATTGGAGGGAGTATCCAAGAAACGCTAGAAAACATCGCTAAGGTTTGTTATCATGGAATGTTAGAAGCCAACAGCTGTATTTACAGGATTATTGAGGACAAAATGATTCATACGGAGGAAGGGCGCATTAGTGCAGCAACTTGATGAAAAATGATCAACGTTTTTTTTAAGCTAAAATACAAAATTTGGTTAGATTCTACAGGTAAGGCATTTGGAAAAGGCCCCTGCGAAATTTTGAACAGGGTTGAACGGCTCGGTTCTCTTAAAGGTGCCACCGAAGAGATGTCTATGTCCTATAGCCATGCCTGGAAGCTGATCAAGGGGCTCGAACAACGCTTGGGTTTTAAGCTTCTCCAATTCCAGGTTGGTGGTGAAGCTGGCGGAGGGGCTAGTCTGACCCCGGAAGCAAGAGAACTAATACAAAGGTACCAATATTTTATGAGAGAAGCGGAAGAACTTCTGGATGAGCTTTACGAAAAGCACTTCAATGATTTTTTTTCATAACTGCGTTATACTCTAGCAAGCATAACGACTGCCAATTACTATTCTGCAAGGGGGATCAGATGGTGCTGAACTATGTATTAATTAAAGGTGCAGGGGATTTGGCCAGTGGAGTTGCTTTAACTCTTCTCAAAGACGGATTTAATGTTGTGATGACCGAGGTTCCTCAGCCTACCTGTGTCCGCAGGTTAGTTTCTTTTGCTGAAGCTGTCTATGAGGGAGAATTAATGATAGAGGGTATCCGTGGCTGCAGGGCCGGGGATTTTCGAGAAGCCCTGGAGATCACCAAACAGGGGCATATTGCTGTCTTGGTGGATCCAGATGGGGAAACCCTTAAAAAGTATCCCCCACTTATCTATATTGACGCAGCCATGACCAAGAAAAATATGGGAACGAGTATTGATGATGCAGGTATTGTTATAGCACTGGGTCCTGGGTATGAGGCAGGGGTGGATGTACATGCTGTTATCGAAACCAAAAGGGGGAAAGGCATGGGTACACCCCTTTACAAAGGGACTGCTCTTCCTAATACAGGCATTCCGGGCGATGTCAAGGGCTATACAGAGGAAAGAGTCCTGCGTTCCCCGGTGGAGGGGATTTTCACAGCAAAAATGAAGATCGGTGATCCGGTGGAAAAAGGGGACACTGTAGGTTATGTGGACCATGCACCTGTTAAGGCTAACATCAGCGGAACAGTTCATGGCTTGCTGAAAAGTGGCTTAAAAGTAAGCAGGGGAGCAAAGCTGGGAGATATCCACCCTGAAGTGAACAAAGAGATTGCTTTTGCTGTTACAGATAAGGCCTGGACAGTAGGCAGAGGGGTGCTGGAAGCCATCTCTACCCTGCAGAAAAACGGGATTCACGATACACGCAAATTCAACCAACTGATCTACCAGAGATTGCAGGATGAACTGGACAGGGGGAAACCAGGCATCCTCTATACCCTGGTAAAGTCCCCGGGTGATTCCAAACTGCGCAGTGGTTCACACCTCCTTGTGCTTTCAGAAGGGTTCGCTTATGGAACCTTAGGACTTTTTTCTCTGGATAAAAAAATGATTGCCCGTTCTGAAAGACTGTTTTTCCAAACAGATCCATCCACAGACATTATTCAGGTGAAGCTGCCTGTGCAAGCTGATGGCATGGTCAGGGTGATGGAGGAGCCGTTTTTCCCACAGAAAAAACTTGTCATCTTTGGAGCGGGACATGTGGCCTTACCGCTGGTGGAGATGGCTGCAATACTGGGGTACCGGACGGTGGTTGTGGATGACCGCCAGGAACTGGTCAGTAGAGAACGCTTTCCCAAGGCAGACAGGTTGATCTGTGCACCCTTTGAGGAAGTTTTGAATGACGCAGAATTCAAGGCGGAAATGAACGGGATGACGAGCATTGTTATCATTACCCGTGGACATGAATATGATCTGCTCTGCCTCAGGCAGGCGATTCGCTTTGATGTCCGCTATGCAGGATGATTGGAAGCAGAAGAAAAGTGATAAATAATTTCAGTGCACTTCTCAATGAGGGTGTCTCTAGAAAAGCATTGGAAGAAGTGGCAGCTCCCATCGGCCTTGATCTGGGCGGCCAAAAACCTGAGGAGATAGCCCTCAGCATTATGGCACAGCTGGTTGCCGCGGAAAATGGGGGGACCGGCAAACCCCTGGAACAGGTGTTCAAGAATGAATTTTTTGTCAACAGAGCTGTCTTCTTGACCTTGGCAGATGCAACGGGGACGGTTCCTGGCGCATTTCTGTGGTGTAAGGGGAGCAGTTGGTAGTTAGTAAGATAGTGGTTGCCGTGTGGGTATAGTGTTATCCATGTCCTGAAACTGTAGCTAGAAAAGTTCAGTTGTCTATTGCGGTTCGTAAATGTAGCGTGCCATCATGCTCTTTAGTAATACAAGGAAGTCCCTGGTAACTTCAGACTTCTGACATCCGGTTTCCGGCTTCCGTTTTTCGGCAAGGGAGACAGTCCCCAGTGCGAATGAGATGTGAAAAGTGGGAGGTTGGAAGTGGGAATAGATGTCGAATGCCGAAGGTCGGAGGTCGGAGAAAAGACGGCAGCCAGCAACCTGTGTATACCGCTATATACAGATTCGACCTTTTGGTGACAGGCACCAAAAGGGACAACGTGTATATACATATTTGGCTATTTGGTGACAGTCACCTGAAGGGAGGGGTTTGTTTATGGCAAGCTTGATCGAGGAAGTTGTCGGTGTTTACCGGAGGGGAGGAGAGGCGGTATTGGTTACGTTGTGTTCTACCAAAGGTTCTACTCCCAGAAAAGCAGGTGCAAAAATGCTGGTCTACCCTCGTGGAAAGATAAAGGGTACAATAGGGGGTGGTGAATTGGAGTTCGAGGCCACTAAAAAGGCTTTAGAAGTCATGAAAACCAAGAAATCAATGCTCTGGGAGAAGAGGCTCATCGATCTGGGAATGGCCTGTGGTGGGGCAGGGACTCTCTACCTGGAGCATATTGGTGGGGAAAAACAGCTATAGTAAATGAGGGAAGGTGCAGGAAATGTTGAAAAGCGTACGGGTTGAAGAAGCTGTGGGGATGGTGTTGTGCCAGGATGTCACCAGGATTGTACCGGGTGAATTTAAAGGCAGGGCATTCAAAAAGGGGCACATTATCAGCAAGGAAGATGTTCCTGAACTGTTGAAGCTAGGCAAAGAACATATCTATGTCTGGCAGTCGGACCCGGGAGATGTGCATGAAGATGATGCAGCTATGAGGTTAGCCAGAGCCGCGACCGGGGAGAATATCGCCTGTGAAGAACCACGTGAAGGGAAATCCTCGCTAAAATCCACAGTTAAAGGGCTCTTCAAAGTGAACACCTCCCTTCTGCAAGAGATTAACTCCGTAGAGGATATCTCTATAGCCAGTCTGCCGGGAGACTTTATGGTAGAGTGCGGTCAAAATGTTGCTGGAGCCAGAATCATACCCCTTATGATCTCCGATTCCAAGTTAAGCCGGGTAGAAGAAATGTGCCGCGAACAGGGTTCTCCCTTTATGGTTAAGCGGTATAAGCGATTAAGATTTGGGATCATAACCACAGGCAGTGAAGTTTACAAGGGGCGCATCAAGGATAAATTCGGTCCGGTGATCAAAGAGAAGTTAGCTTATTTTGATGCTGAATGTCTGGGGCAGATAATTTGCACAGATGATCAGGGATCAATAGAAAGTGCCATATGGAACTTTATCGAGAAGAAGGCTGACCTGATCATTTTGACCGGGGGCATGTCTGTGGACCCGGATGACGTGACACCTGCTGCTATCCGAGGTACGGGAGCCAGTATTGTGACCTATGGAGTACCGGTTCAGCCGGGCAACATGTTCATGATGGCCTACCTGCAAGGGACAGCTTTGATGGGGGTTCCAGGGTGCGGTATGTACTACCGTACCACAATTCTGGATGCTGTACTGCCCAGGATCTTTGCCGGTGAACTTCTGGATAAAAGTTATTTTACAGCGATGGGAGAGGGTGGCCTTTGCTCCCACTGTGAGACCTGCCGGTATCCCAACTGCTATTTCTGCCGTTGACGAGGACGTGCATGGGGGACGCCGGTTTCTGTTTTTCAGGTATGTCGTTAGTTGTTGGAAAGGGTCGACAGCGACAGTCATCTTGGTATGAATTTTGCTGCTGAGTGCTGAAATGAATGCGGGGCAAATGAGTATTTATCTCATTATGAGAAATTATTTATTATATTGATAAATATTAGGCGTTCTTTTGCTGCTGAAAGGTGCAAATGAAATTTCTTGAAAGGCAAGGTTTTTTTGCTGTAGTCCCTATTGTAGAGGGGTTTTTTGGTGTTAACAGAGAGCGGATATGTTGAACTGAAAACAACAGGCATAAATTTTGCATGTTTGATTAAGGTAAAGCAATATAGTAAATCTAGTAACCCCCTAATGGACAACGATTGGTTTGCGGAAAAGTTTTTCTAAT
This sequence comes from Syntrophaceticus schinkii, assembly GCF_000946815.1. GTDB lineage: Bacteria > Bacillota > DSM-12270 > Thermacetogeniales > Thermacetogeniaceae > Syntrophaceticus > Syntrophaceticus schinkii. The sequence continues at coordinate 11,614 of NZ_CDRZ01000008.1, forward strand.
TATATATCGAACAAAACATATTTATGAATTATACAATATAGATTGAATCGTGGATGAAGAATACGGGAGAATAATGGCAAATTGAGTGCCTTGACCGAAGAAGCAAGTTGTCACTATACCCAGGGTGGCGATGAAACTTTCAGGTAACAGGACCGTATTTGGACAGGCTCTGGAAAGTGTTTGACACGCCGAAGGGGCAAGCCTTTGTGGCGAATCTCTCAGGTAATATACAGAGCACAGGGGTTTTATATCTCTGTGTTCTGTTTTTTTATTCTTTTTCTTAATTAGGGGAAAATAGCAACAAGGAGGGGTGTTCATGTAAAAGAGGTTGAGGGTTTATGGGGTTTAGTTTTATCCAATAATATACTTGGAGGTATGGAAAATGAGTCTTCAAAGAACTCCTCTTTTCCCCATGCACCAGAAGTATAAGGGGAAACTTATCGATTTCGGTGGTTGGGAACTCCCGGTGGAGTACCAGGGGATTATTTCTGAACACAAAATGGTGCGCAGTAAAGCCGGAATGTTTGATGTTTCTCATATGGGTGAAGTTGAGGTAACAGGGGAGCGGTCACTGGAGTATCTCAACAACCTGCTTACCAATGACTTCACTGATATGGCTATAGGTCAGATCCGGTATTCACCCATGTGCTATGAGCACGGTGGGGTTGTTGATGATCTGATGGTCTGCAAATTCTCTCCTACACACTATTTTCTTGTAATCAATGCCGCCAATACCAAAAAAGATCTCGCCTGGATGCAAGAACAAGCTTTTCCCCAGGGTGTTACCATTACAGATGTTTCCGATGGTTTTGCTGAAATTGCTCTACAGGGGCCACTGGCGCAGGAGATTTTGCAGCCTCTTTGTGATGCTGATCTGGCTACTATCAAGTACTATTATTTTCTACCGCATGTACAGGTATCTGGGGTTGACTGCCTTCTCTCTCGGACTGGGTATACGGGAGAGGATGGTTTTGAGATCTATATGCCGCCTGAAGCCGCCTGCACCATTTGGGAGGCAATTGTCCAAGAGGGCGGGGATAGGGTAGCACCCTGCGGGTTAGGAGCCCGGGATACCCTGCGCTTGGAAGCAAAAATGCCCCTGTACGGCCATGAAATGGATGAGGACATAACACCCCTGGAGGCTGGTTTTGGGCGCTTTGTGAAGCTGGAAAAGCCCTCTTTTATCGGAAAAGAGGCTCTGGCTGAGCAGAAGGAAAAGGGTGTTGAGCGGAAACTGGTGGAGTTTGAGATGTTAGGCCGTGGGATCCCAAGACCCGGCTATGATGTACAAAAAGATGGCACCAAGATCGGTCATGTTACCAGTGGTGGCTATCTTCCCACACTGGAAAAGAATCTTGGCCTATGCTTGATCAAGAGTGAATTCGCACTAATTGATAATGAGATTGAGATCATGATCCGGAAAAAGGCTGTCAAGGCGCGTACAGGAAAAGGGCTTTTCTATAGGAGAGGCAAAAAATAATTTCGAATTACAACGAAAGGATGAGTGATTGCTATGGCGACAGAAATCAAGGAAGGGCTTTATTATTCCGATGAACATGAATGGGTGCGTGTAGATGGTGAGAAGGCCTATATCGGAATCACGGATTTCGCACAGCACCAGCTGGGGGATATTGTATTTGTGGAACTTCCTGATTTGGACAGCGAGTTTGAGGCTGGGGAGAGTATCGGTGTCATCGAATCTGTAAAAGCGGTGTCAGATATGCATACCCCGGTTTCCGGTATGGTCATTGCTGTCAATGAAGGGTTGGAAGACGCTCCTGAGTCACTCAACAGCGATCCCTATGGAGAGCATATCGCAGTGATCAAGATGAGCAACAACGCTGAGCTCGAAAAACTGATGAATTCCAAGGAATACGCCGACTTTTGTGAAAAAGAGGAATAGGGAGGGAAGCTTGATGGCTTACACACCCAATCCTCCCCGGGTTGTCCAGGAAATGCTGGAGGCCATGGGTTTGGGGGATATTGATCAGTTATTTATCGATATCCCTGGGGAGCTGCAGCTAGACCGGGAATTAGATCTTGGCGAATCTTTGTCAGAGCTGGAATTGCGCAAGAAAATGAGTGAACTGGCCGGCAGGAATATGACCACAGGCGAATATCCATGTTTTCTTGGTGCAGGGGCTTATGATCACTATGTTCCTGCGGTTGTGGAGCATGTTCTGTCCAGATCGGAATTTGTTACAGCCTATACCCCTTACCAGGCGGAGTTGAGCCAGGGAGTTTTGCAGAGCATCTTTGAATACCAGAGTATGATCTGCACCCTGACCGGGATGGATGTGTGCAATGCATCCATGTTTGATGGGGGGAGTTCTGTGGCTGAGGCCTGTTCATTGGCTGTTGACGCTACCAGGAGGAAAAAGGTTGTTATTGCAAGTACCATCAATCCACGCTATTTGGAAGTGCTGCACACTTATACTCATGGCAAAGGGATCGATGTGGTTGTCATCCCTGGTTGTGATGGTGCTGTAGATGCAGATGAAATGGTCAAGCAGATAGATAAAGATACTGCAGCTGTAGTTATTCAATACCCAAATTTTTATGGGCTTCTAGAGCCGGAAATTGAAAGAATAGAGACTGCGGTGCATGGAGTCAAAGGGCTGTTGATCATGGCTGTAGACCCTATCTCACTAGGGATCTTAAAACCCCCGGCAGACTGGGGAGCGGACATCGCTGTTGGAGAGGGACAGGCCCTGGGGAACCCGTTGAGCTTCGGAGGCCCTTATCTGGGTTTCTTTGCTGTAAACAAGAAGCTGATGCGCCGGGTGCCAGGGCGTCTTGTTGGTCAAACTAAGGATCTAGAGGGCAAGAGGGCTTTTGTGCTCACCCTTCAGGCCCGGGAGCAGCATATCAGGAGGGAAAAGGCTTCCTCTAACATCTGCTCCAATGAGGCCTTATGTGCCCTTGCTGCTGCAGTATACCTGTCCATAGTGGGGCCTGGCGGCTTACGGGCTATAGCGACCAGGTGCCATGAGCTGGCCTGTTATGCCAGGGATCGCTTACAGGAAGCGGGTTTCCCCCTGAAGTATCAGCTGCCCTTCTTTAAAGAATTTCCGGTGCAACTGGCTGATCCTGCCGCAGCTAACAGGGCTTTATTGAAGCAAGGGATCATCGGGGGTTATGAGCTGGATGATGCATTGCTCTTTGCCTTCACCGAAAAGAGGACGAAGAAGGAGATCGACAAGATGGTGGATCTGCTGAAAGGGGTGCTGGCATGAGTAAGCTCATTTTTGAAAGAAGTGTACCTGGAAGTGGCGCTTTTTCCCTTCCGGAAGGGGATGTGCCTCCAGTAGAACTCAAAGATTCTCTGCAAGGGTTTCTGAGAGAAAGCGATCCTATCCTGCCTGAGGTGAGTGAGGTGGAGGTGGTGCGCCACTTCACAGAACTATCCCAGAAGGCCTTTGGTGTGGACAGCGGCATGTATCCCCTGGGGTCCTGCACCATGAAGTATAACCCCAAGATCAACGAATGGGCTGCACGCCTGCCGGGCTTTGCTGATCTTCACCCGGATCAACCGGAGGAGACGGTACAGGGTGCCCTGGAATTGATGTACGAGTTGGAGAAGATGCTCTGTGAGATTACCGGAATGGAACGTTTTACTCTGCAACCCGCCTCCGGTGCCCATGGGGAGATGACCGGTGCATCACTGATCAAGGCTTATCATGAACAGCGCCAGGATTTCCAGCGCAAAAAGATGGTTGTACCTGACTCCGCTCATGGGACCAATCCCGCTACTGCTCATATGCTGGGTTTTGAGGTGATCGAGGTTAAGTCCAATGACCGTGGTCTGGTGGATGTTGATGACCTGCGTTCATTGATGAGCGATCAGATCGCCGGTTTAATGCTGACCAACCCAAATACCCTGGGGCTTTTCGAAGAAGAAATCGCTGAGATTTCCGCAGTTGTGCATGAAGCTGGGGGACTCCTTTATTACGATGGCGCCAATCTCAACGCTATCATGGGTGTCGCCCGCCCCGGGGATATGGGTTTTGATATTGTTCACCTCAATCTGCACAAGACCTTTAGCACCCCTCATGGAGGAGGGGGCCCAGGCTCTGGCCCTGTCGGTGTCAAGGATTTTCTGGCGGAATTTCTTCCTGTTCCCCTTGTGGGCAAAAAGGATGGACAGTATTTCCTGGATTACAACCTTTCTCATACCATCGGGAAGGTGCAGTCCTTCTACGGCAATTTTGGGGTGATGGTCAAGGCCTACGCCTATATCAAGGCACTGGGTGGAAGAGGTATAAAAGAGGCCTGTCAGCATGCGGTGCTCAATGCCAATTATATCCGCCACAACCTCCGGGAGTATTACGAAATCCCTTATGACCGCTTGTGCAAGCATGAGTTTGTGGCTTCAGCCATTAAGCAGAAGAAGGAAAATGGTGTAACAGCCCTTGATGTGGCCAAGCGCCTGATTGACTACGGGTATCACCCACCGACCATCTACTTTCCCCTTATCGTAGATGAGGGCTTGATGATCGAGCCAACAGAAACCGAGACAAAAGAGAGGTTGGACGATTTTATCAAGGCGATGCAGGAGATTGCGCGGGAGTCCAAAGAGAATCCTGAATTGGTCAAGGATGCTCCCGCTAAGACACCTATTCGCAGAGTCGATGAGGTCACCGCCGCCCGTCAGCCCATCCTCAAGTGGGGGTGACAGGGGGACGGTTTTCTTGTCACCTTTTGCAGCCGGGGGTGACATATTTAATTAGTGGTTGCTTGTAAGTTGTGATTGAGCGAAGCTTGCTTTCTTGCTTTAAGATATAGCTAAAAACCCGGGTTATCCTTATATCGCAAAAATCGATACACTACAGATGGAAGTTTAGATCAGTGCCAATATTTATTAACTGACAAACAACATAAATGCACACAGTTTGGGACACCAAACAAGCCTGTGGAAAACCAGGTGTTGGGAGAGGCCCCCCCTTACCCAAAAAAATGACCAGCACCTTGTGATGTGGCTTTTGTCTGGTTGTATCCAAGTCGTTTATCTCCAAGGATAACCCGGATTTTTAATAGAACTTTTCTCGAGGGTTACCATTATATGACACATGATTCAGATCTAATATAAGCGCAGGAGGGAATCCAGCATGAAAGATCTTATCGTCATCGGGGGAGGCCCCGGCGGATATGTAGCTGCCATCCGGGCGAGCCAGTTGGGGATGAATGTTTTGCTGGTTGAAAAGGATGCCCTGGGAGGCACCTGTTTGAACAGGGGATGTATCCCGACAAAGGCTTATTACCAGAACGCTTCTGTATTGAGAACTTTGGGCCGTCTTCGGGATTTCAATGCCGCGGCAGAAAACATCACCTTTGATATGGCCGGGCACGATAACAGAAAAAATCAGAATCGTATCCGGTCTGGTGTCTGGAATCGAGGAAGCTGCTAGAGGCCAACCGGGTGGAGGTGGTTGCAGGGGAGGCTGTGATCGCTGATCATGACTGTGTAATGGTGGATGGCAAGGAGATTAAAGCCAGGAGGGTTCTCTTAGCCACAGGATCCTGTACTGCCAAACTATCCACCCCTGGGGCGGAGCTGCCCGGGGTGATCACCAGTGATGAAATACTGGAACTTACTGAGGTGCCCCCACGCCTGGCCATCATCGGTGGCGGAGTGATCGGCCTGGAGTTTGCCTGCATTTTCCACTCTTTTGGGAGCCAGGTCACTGTTTTTGAATTCCAGCCTGACATCCTCGGCAATATGGATCGGGAAATCGTAAAAAGAATGGGTGTTTTTCTCAAAAAACAGAAGATCAAGGTGTTGACAGGAACAGAAGTGCAGGGGATCCAGGAGACACCGGATGGCCTTTTGGTTACAGCTGTAGGCAAAAAGGAGCTATGTTTTACAGTTGATCAGGTTTTGATAGCTACCGGGCGCAGACCCTGTACCCAGGGAATCGGTTTAGAAAAGCTGGGCGTTGCCTGTAATGATGGATTTATAACTGTGAATGAAAATTATGAAACAAGTGTACCAGGCGTCTATGCCATCGGTGATGTGATCGGGGGTCCGATGCTTGCCCATTTGGCTTCTGCAGAAGGGATCGCAGCTGTGGAGAGGATGGCTGGTCTGGATAGCTCTGTAGACTACGAAGCTGTACCCTCTTGTATCTTCACCTTTCCTGAGATCGCTGCTGTGGGTCTTACTGAGGAGGAGGATGGAGAAGCGGGGGAGTCGATATCAAAATCGGGAAGTTCCCCTTTATAGCAAATGGCAAGGCAGCAGCTATGGGGGAAAGGGACGGACTCGTCAAGGTAATCGCAGATGCTGATCATGTAATTCGTGGTGTCCATATAGTTGGGCCGCACGCCAGCGACCTGATTCAGGAGGCTGCTGTCATCGTCAGGAACAGGATGAAGCTTGATGATGTGATTGCTACCATCCATCCCCATCCCACACTGGGAGAAGCTTTCTATGAAGCGGTTCTTGATGCTGCAGGCAGAGCTGTGCACCTTGTTTCCAGGTCTTGAGGTTGCATGATGCTTTATATTGTCAACGATTCTCATAATCCTTATTTCAATATGGCTGTCGAGGAATACCTCTTATATGAATTAGAACTCGGTAATCATTATTTGACTCTCTGGCAGAACAAACCGACTGTTGTTGTGGGGCGGAACCAAAACACCTGGGATGAGGTGAACCTGGAGTTTATCAAAGAGCACAATGTGGCTGTCGTGAGGAGGCTGACCGGTGGAGGAGCGGTTTACCACGACCAGGGTAATTTGAACTTCACATTTATCTTTAAAAACCAGAAGAGCGGAAAGTACGATTTTGCAAGCTTTATGGCCCCGGTTGTAGAGGCGCTCAAAAGATTAGGACTGCCAGCGACCATTGATGGACGGAATGACATCACCATCAACGGCAAAAAAGTGTCCGGCAACTCTCAGTACCAAAAGAAGAATAGTGTTATCCACCACGGCACACTGCTCTTTGATGTAGATCTGGACAATCTGGAGAATTCTCTAAAAGTTAGCCACGACAAGCTGGCCAAAAGAGGGGTTTCCTCTGTGCGAAGCAGAGTCATCAATATCAGAGAACTCCTCTCCTCTCCCCTAGAGATGGATGAATTTCAAGGCTGATCAAAGAAGCATTAATGACAGCTTTTGGCGCGGATCAGGGGGATTACCACCTGACACCCGCTGACCTGCGCCAAGTTGAGGAACTCAAGAGGGGCAAATATGAGACCTGGGAATGGAATTTCGGCGCTTCCCCCTCTTATAACATCAAAAAATCCGGGCACTTTCCCTGGGGGAAGCTGGATGTACTCCTGGATGTGGCGGGGTGGGGTAATCACTGGGTGTAAGATCTATGGAGACTTTTTTGGCAGGGAAGACCTCTTGCCGTTGGAAAAGGCACTGGAAAATGTCCCATTCCAGGAGGATGGTATCAGGAAAGCCTTACAAAGTGTTGAGCCTGATAATTATATTCCGGGCTTGAACAGGGAGGTATTTTGTGATTTATTGTCGAAATAGATACCTTTGGACTGGTTAATCGGTGGATATCGATGCCGTCAGACTGTGTGAAAAGTGCTAAGATGGGTTGGGAAAAACAATATATATAGCTAACCATTGTGAGTTGTACTATATGTTGCGCCCATCAAGGTGTAAAGATGATTATTCACACAGACTGCAGTGCCTGGGTGCTACCATTAGAAGGGATAGAAGGGCGTAAAAACAGGCGATACCGGGTTGAGGGTTGCTTTGGAACCCGTAAAAGAGCAGTTACCCAAGCTTCTCACATCTGACATCCTGTATCAGACGTCTATTTACAGGGGAGGGAAAGCAGCTGGGGCTTGTGCAGATAGCAGGAAACACATACTGCTTTAACTATCCTAGTCTTATCGGATTATATTTTTTTGACTCCGGATCTTGCCTGCTTATTGATACCGGCGCAAAGAAAGAACAGACCCTTGCAATTCTAAAATATCTGCATAAACGAAAAATCACTGTTCACAGCATCTTCAATACACACCACCACGCGGACCACTGTACAGGCAACCAGATTATTCAAAACAGAAGCAACTGTCGTATTTATGCTTCAGCACTGGAAGCAACATTGATAGAAAACCCAATTCTCACACCATTCATACTCTATTCCGCATATCCACCTCCAGTCCTAAGGAATAAATTTTTATTAGCTTCACCATCAAGGGTGACGAATATCCTCAAAGCAGGAGATCAACAGATAAACGGTGTTCCCTTTCAGGTTTTGGACTTAAAAGGGCACACTCTGGGTCAGCTCGGTATTGTAACACCTGATGGTGTGACTTTTCTGGGAGATAGCCTGCTGGCAGATGATATTTTGAATCGTATTCCTTTTCCATATCTGGCAGATGCCAATGGCCACTTTACAACCCTGGATTTTCTTCAAAACACCAATTTTTCTTATGCTGTGCTTACACATGGCGGGCAAGTGATTGATGTGCAAAGACTGGCTGAAAGAAACCGTGAGGTCTGTAGAGCGGTGATCAGGCTTATCCTGGAAATCACGAAGGAACCAACAAGCAGGGAAGAAATTGTATCTATACTGATCAGGGAGCTCAGCTTGCCGTTGAGCACTACTCAGTACTATTTCATTCACACCACAACCTCTGCTTTCCTTTCTTATTTGAATAGCATTAATAGAATACGTTTGCGATTAGTGGGTGGAAATATTAAATTTATTTCAGTATAGGGATGGCAGATCCAATGTTTAGTTAACATAATAATTCACTTTGTGTGTTTGCAACTGGGGGGTAATCCAGATGAATGAATTAATGGATATTCAGAATTATGCGCAGCAGATTGCCGAGGCGATAGCCGCAGTGCTGGAAATTGATGTGGAAATAGCAGATAAGAAGCTTGTTCGTGTGGCAGGAACAGGTATTTACCGCGAGAATGTAGGCAGGTCTATGGAGCATCAGGGTTTTATTTACCAGGAGGTTATGCGTCTGGGGCATGAGGTGGTGATCGATAACCCGGGAAAGAATATGTTGTGCCAATTATGTGAACAAAAGGAGCACTGTCCTGAAAAATATGAGATCGTTTATCCGATCAATGTAGACAGTAGTGCTGTAGGGGTTATCGGCCTGCTCTGTTTTGATGAAGAAAGAGCCAGGATTGTCAGGCAGAATCAGGAATCCTATCTTGCCTTTTTAGGAAAAATGGCGGAAACTCTGGCGTTGAAGATAAAAGAAGAGGATTTTTTAAAGGGTTCTTGTTTACTCATATAGATATTTGAAATCAATTATCGACTGTTTAGAAGAGGGCCTGATTACAACGGATCTCAACGGAAAAATTATGCATTATAACAAGACGGCCCAAAAGCTCTTAGGTGAAGCGATTTCTTCCTCTAATGCTTCTTTGGGATTATTACTGGGTTCGAAAAGGGCGGATGAAATTATTAATATTGTTGGAAGTAAGCAGAAAGTACTGGAGAAAGAGATGCGGATAGATGCCAAACCGGAAAGGTTGCATTTAATGATTCACGCCCGTCCCATAACCACCGAAAAGGGAGTCCAGGGCATTGCCATTGCCCTCAACCAATTTACCAAGATCAGGCGTCTTGTGAATCGGTATTCCAGCAATGAAACCAATTATACTGTGGAGGACATTCTGGGAGTCAGTAAGCCAATACGACAGCTTCATGAAAAAATTAAAAGCATTGCCTCCAGCAATTCAACTGTCTTGATCAGAGGGGAGAGCGGCACAGGCAAAGAATTGGTGGCCAGGGCGATCCACAATTATGGTGCCTGGTCACAGGGTCCCTTTGTTGCCATTAACTGCAGCGCTATCCCAGAATCGCTTTTAGAAAGTGAATTATTCGGCTATGAAGATGGTGCTTTTACAGGTGCCCGCAAGGGTGGCAAAATGGGGAAATTCGAATTGGCTGATAAAGGTACTTTGTTTTTGGATGAGATTGGAGACATGGCTCAGTTTTTGCAAGTTAAGCTGTTAAGGGTCCTGCAGGAGCGTAGAATTGAACGGATCGGGGGGCTTTATCCGATCCCGGTTGATGTGCGAGTGATCGCTGCAACAAACCGTGACCTGGAAAAAATGATTGCCCAGGGTGAGTTTCGAGAAGATCTCTATTATCGCATCAATGTAATCCCGATTAATATTGCACCTCTGCGGGAGAGGAAAGAAGATATTGACGTCCTATGCAGGTATTTCATTGATGAGTATAATCAGCAGCTAAATAAAGATGTCAAATATATGACAGAGGGGTTTGGCAAGAAGCTGTGTGAGTATTCCTGGCCAGGCAATGTGCGGGAACTGCAGAATGCTATTGAATATGCCATGAATTTGGCTGCCGGTGACTTTTTGGATGTGGAGCAACTTCCGGTGGGGATTAGAGAGGTGGAGGATGAGGATACGGTTTCCTTTAACCTGGAAGTGCTTGAGCGCAGAGCCATTCGCCGCTGTCTGCAGCAGTATGGAACAACAGTAGAGGGAAAGCAAAAAGCGGCAGAGGAACTGGGGATCGGGATCGCTACCCTTTACCGAAAGATGAAACGCTATGGAATTAAGGATGTAGAGGCTTGACCATATCATAGTGAGAAATTACTTATCATAACGATAAATTGCTTTAGTTCCCTTTTATTATTCTAAGATGTATAACAGGAAAAGAGGAGATAGCTGCCCATCAGGGTAGTTATCTCCTCTCTGTTTAGCGGTACCTTGTTGCAGTTTTCTTGTTGTCGAACTGCTCTGGATTGGCTTGAATGCAGTTGGTTGGCGGCGGTTATTTTTTGCAAAGGGGTTGCATTTATGATGCTCGGTGCTGTTCTATTATTATCGCAATGATAAGGTTGCAAGCACCGCTGACATTGAAATATCTCTTATAACAAGCCTCAAAAAGCGGATAATAAGCATTAAAGTGCTGAATACCTGTGATAATGCAGGTATTTATGGATAAAAAGCAGATATAAAAACAATGGCTCCCTGTATTGGCGATATAGTCAGCAGAAAGCAATAATTTTACGCAGGATAAAAAGATGGCATGGTTATTGCTTGATATATAGGTGTACTTATTAAAAATAGAGTAATTGGAGTGAGTATATTGCGAGAACACCTTGAGTGCATAGATTGCGTTGACCCTGAAGTAGGGAAGATCATACGCCAGGAACTCAAGAGACAGAACAACAAGATCGAGCTGATCGCTTCGGAGAACTTTACAAGTCCGGCTGTGATGGAGGCTCAAGGAACTGTATTAACCAATAAGTATGCAGAGGGGTACCCTGACAGGCGGTACTATGGGGGTTGCGAGTTTGTGGACCAGGTGGAAGACCTGGCCAGGGAAAGAGCAAAACAAATTTTTGGGGCAGAGCATGTTAATGTCCAACCCCATTCCGGCTCACAGGCCAATCAAGCAGTTTATTTTGCCACATTAAACCCCGGCGATCTGGTATTGGGGATGGATCTTTCCCATGGTGGGCACCTGACACATGGAAGTCCTGTGAATCTATCAGGAAAATACTACAATTTTGTTCACTACGGTGTTGGTCGGGAAACCGGGACGATAGATTATGAAGAAGTCAGAGAGTTGGCTACTAAACACATGCCCAAAATGATTGTAGCCGGTGCCAGTGCTTATCCCAGAATTATTGATTTTGAGGCATTTAGAGAAATTGCCGATCAGGTAGGAGCTTTGTTTATGGTGGATATGGCTCATATCGCCGGTTTGGTTGCTGCAGGGCTTCATCCTTCGCCAGTACCCTATGCAGATTTCGTGACAACAACTACCCACAAAACCCTGAGGGGTCCCCGGGGCGGCATCATTTTCTGCAAGCAGAAGTATGCCGCAGCTGTCGATAAATCGATCTTCCCGGGAATCCAGGGAGGCCCCCTGATGCATGTGATTGCTGCTAAAGCTGTAGCTCTACAGGAGGCCCTGCAGCCTGAATTTACTGCTTATCAAAAAAATGTTGTTGCTAATGCGGCAGCCCTTGCCGAAGGCCTGATGCAGTATGATTTTAATCTCGTTTCCGGTGGAACCGATAATCATTTGATGCTGGTCGACCTGCGCAACAAGCATATTACTGGGAAAGAGGCTGAACAGCGCCTCGATGAAATCGGGATCACTGTTAACAAAAATACAGTTCCCTTTGATACGGAAAAACCCTTTATTACTAGCGGCATACGTATCGGCAGTCCAGCAGTAACCACCCGTGGGTTTGATACAGAAGCAATGAGGGAGATTGCTGCCATTATGAATATCACCCTTTCCACAGATGATTATGAGGAGGAGGCGCGTCAGCGGGTGCACGATCTCTGTGAGCGCTTTCCATTATACAGCGATTCTGTTTCATAATGCTCCTGACACACTGTTAAATTACACTTCTATGAGGTGAATGGATTGAATAATGTCATTGGTTTACGCTGCATAAACTGCGGAAAAGAACTTACAGCAAAGCCGGGTTTATATACCTGCCCTGCTTGCGGCCCAAAGGACGGCATTCTAGATGTTGTATATGATTACGCAAAGATAAAGAGGAGTGTTCCCCAGGAACGTGTTGTATACTCCAAAGACAGAAACTCCGCAGGTGATCGCCTAAGTTCTTGCGGTGCAAGCAACGCAGTATAAAAGCAAAATTTTATTAATTCGCATTTTTTAAACCAAACAGGCAGGAAAAAACATAACTAATGACAAAAACCTCCTGGAAGCAACAACGATCAAATCATCATTTCCAGGAGGTGTTACCACCGATGTCGAAACGGTGGCTCAAAGATTTTCTTCGATACATCAACAAGGTATTCCTGCCTGAGGGCTGTACAAAATGGGCAAAAGATGAAAGAAAAGAT
>NZ_CDRZ01000009.1 GCF_000946815.1 Syntrophaceticus schinkii
ATATCATGACCATGGCCAAAGCCTTAGGAAATGGGGTTCCTATCGGTGTTTTCACAGCCCTTCCAGAGATTGCCGACCGTTACACCCGCCCAGGTGCTTCTACTTTGGGAGGGAACCCGGTCTCTATGACCGCGGGTTTGGCCACACTGGATGTCATCGAAAAGGAAGGGCTTGTCCAGAACGCAGCAAAACTGGGAGTATATCTTCGTGAGAAACTGCTGGAACTCAAAGACAAACACCCCTTGATCGGTGATGTGCGCGGAATCGGGCTGATGCAGGGAGCAGAACTCGTCAAAAACGGAAAAGAACCAGCATTTGAAGAAGTGGACCGCATTTTAGAAATAATGAAGAACAATGGGATCATCATCGGCAAAAACGGCCGCTTGCGAAACGTCCTGGCCTTCCAACCCCCGCTTGTCATCAATAAAAACAATGTCGATGAAATGATCTCCAACCTCGACAAAGCCCTAACAGAGGTTGAGGGGTGACAGGTGGTGACAGGGGGACGGGGGTCGTGTCAAAAGTAATAAATGTGAGCTTGAAGCACACAACATGCAGAGGTGCTCATTTTTTAGCATATCATATTTTATGTTTATCAGGGCCTAAACGAATTATTCGCACAGCCTGCAGTTCCGTGACCGGTCACAACCGGTCATGTCATCCGAATTAGAGACAGGCGATTCTATGCCTAAGAAAGGAAGAAGATAACACTATGCCATTTGGAGCACATATGTCTATTGCAGGGGGTATGGATCAGGCGGTCTGGCGCGGGCAAAAGGTTGGCTGTGAAACGATTCAGGTGTTCGTCAAAAACGCCAACAGATGGAAGGCCAAACCGCTTGCCATCGAAGATATTAGCCGCTTCCGGCAAGCGCTCCGGGAAACACGGATTTCCCCGGTGATCGCCCACAACTCCTATCTGATCAATCTTGCCTCTCCTGATGAGGACCTGTGGATGAAATCCCTGGATGCACTTATTGTAGAGGTAGAGCGCTGCGCTGCCCTGGAAATACCTTTCCTGGTCATGCACCCGGGTGCACACACCGGTGCAGGGGAAGAGGTAGGGCTGAACCGCATCACCATTGCTCTCAATGAAGTCTTGAAAAGAACTGATAATTCCAAGGTGACCATCCTCTTGGAGAGCACAGCGGGACAGGGCTCGATCCTGGGAGGGCGGTTTGACCACCTGACTAAACTGCTCAGTGAAAGCTTCAATCCGGAACGACTGGGGGTCTGTTTAGATACATGCCATATCTTTGCCGCCGGCTATGACCTGCGCACCAATGATGCCTGTGAGGAAACATTCAAAGAGTTTGATCAGATTGTCGGTTTAGACAAACTAAAAGCAATTCACCTGAATGACTCACAGGGAGAACTGGGCTCCAGGCGCGACCGCCATGAACATATCGGTATGGGCAGGATCGGGCTGGAAGGGTTTCGCTGGATAGTCAACAACAGTGAGCTATCTTGTCTGCCCTTGATTCTGGAAACTCCGAAGGGGCCAGATTTGAAGGAAGACAGGGACAACCTGGATATCTTGAGGAGTTTACAAAAAGAATAATACTAAAGCAACTTGATCCGGTACTAAATCACACCTCTCTTCATATAAGTTTTTTGGAAGCTTAATTTCTCACTGTCATATCCGGCCCCGGTTTGGACCGGGGCTGATAATTTTTGTAGAGGAGGAACAGGATATTGCTTGCACTTATCAATGGAAATATTATGACAATGGCAGGAAAAGTTTATAAAGAAGGCAGTATTGTGGTAAAGGGCCAGAAGATAGCTGCACTCTCCCCTTACCCATCACCACCTGCCGGTGCCCGGGTCATCGATGTCACAGGAAAGTATGTGCTCCCGGGCTTTATCGATGCCCACACCCACATCGGCATTTATGAGGAAATTTACCGCATTGAGGGGGATGATACCAATGAAAGCTCTGATCCGGTCACCCCTCACCTGCGTGCCCTGGACGCCATCAATATGGAGGACCTGGCCTTTCAAGATGCCATCCACGGTGGTGTGACAACTGTAATGACGGGACCTGGGAGTGCCAATGTAATCGGGGGCTTGAGTGTTGTCATGAAAACTCACGCCAGAACCGCTGACGAGGCTGTTATAAAAAACCCCGCGGGACTCAAGGTGGCTTTAGGTGAAAACCCTAAGCGCGTTTATGGGAACCGGAAAAAAGCGCCAATGACACGCATGGCAACAGCGGCACTCATGCGGGAAACCCTGGTAGCAGCGCAGAACTATGCGACCAAAATCAAGAAGGGAAAAAAAGATCCAGACAAACAGCCGGATAGGGATCTTAAATTGGAAGCCATGCTTCCCGTCATTTCCGGTGAAATCCCTATGCTGGTACACGCTCACCGGGTTGATGATATCATCACCGCACTCAGGATTGCGGATGAATTCCACCTTAATGTTATTATTCAGCACGGCACAGAAGCACATAAAATCCCCGGGGAACTCGCCACAAGAAGTGTCCCCGCTGTTGTCGGCCCCTCTTTGAGCAGCAGAGCCAAGGTTGAACTGAAAGACCGCTCTTTCAAAACAGCAGGTGTTCTCTCTCAGACAGGAGTACAGGTGGCCATTATGACCGACCACCCGGTGGTTCCTATTCAGTACCTCCCCCTCCTGGCTGCACTGACTGTAAGAGACGGCATGGATGAAGAGGAAGCCCTCAAGGCGATCACCATCAACCCCGCCGAGATCCTGGGAATAGCTGACCGTGTAGGCAGTTTGGAAAAGGGAAAAGATGCAGATATCATCGTTCTCAGCGGCCATCCCTTCGACTGGCGCACAAAGGTGGAACTTGTCTTGATCAACGGCAAAATCGTTTATGAGAACCAAGCGTGACACGAGTACGGTCCTTGCGCAGAAATGCGCTAGGAACCGTCCCCAGTGCATTTCTGCATCTTGAAAGGAGTGAACAGCGAGTTGTTAACAACACCCCGTAAGATCATCCAGTTTGATGAAAACGGCTGCCATGAGGTAGAAGACATTATTGTCTGTGAAACCACCCTCACGGTTTTTGTCAACTCTAAAGAAACGGCTACACTGGTCTGCTCTCCCCGGGATCAGGCATATCTGGCAGTAGGTTTCCTCTGCGCTGAGGGAATTTTGAAAAAGCGGGAAGACCTCAGGACAGTTAATCTCGATGCTGAACAGGAAGCGGTATACATCGAAACCAACCCTGATTTGGAACTGGCAGATAGGTTAGTTGTAAAGCGCTGCATTACCCCCAGTGCCGGGCGCAGCGGAACCAGTGTCTCTGCAGCTGGAGTTACTCCTGCTCCCCCACCCCCTATTTCATCTCAGCTTAAAGTGAAAGCAGAAACAGTTCTCAAGCTTGCTGCAGAATTACAGCAGAGATCACGTCTTTTCCAGCGCACCGGCGGTGTCCATAATGCTGCCCTGGCTCAGGGAGAAGATATCCTTATTTTTCAAGAAGACATCGGCCGCCATAACACATTGGACAAGATCCACGGCCAGTGTTTTCTTGAAGAAATCCCCAGGGACGATAAAATGATCATTTTCAGTGGGCGTGTCTCTTCGGAGATTCTTTTAAAAACAGCCAGGATGAGAGTACCCATCTTGATCTCACGGAGCGCACCAACAGATCTCGCCCTTAAACTAGCGGAAGATCTTCAGATCACAGTGCTGGGGTTTGTGAGGGGAAAACGACTGAGTATCTACGCCCATCAAGAACGGATAATACTCTAGAAGGGATATTCTTAGGGTTTATGGGTAACAATATCTCCAGCAAACTTCTCAGGAGAAAGGATTTGTGCCGTGGACTCTCTTCGTGAAAAATTGATTGAACTGATTAAAGTGCTCCCTGAAGACAGACTGCAAATTGTTCTCGATTTTGTCAACCACATTAACCAGAATTCCTTTGTAGGCGAAGACTTTGATGAACTACAGATGGATACTGAAATAGGAGACATCACCAGTCCAGCCCTAATGAATAAAAATGGATCACGAGAACCATCCGTGTGATCCACGTGATCCATTTTCCAATGACTAACGACCAACCACCGACTACTATCTATCCTGCCACCCTTGATGGGTAATAGTCACTGCAGGGTATACAGACAAACTGCCCATCCCTCACCCTGGCCCTGGGCTCCATCACTAATTCACCGCACCTGGCACAGGTTACAGAGCTGAAAATGCGTGCCTTTTCAGGCAGATCAAGCTGTACATCCTGCACCTGGATCAGTTCCTCCTGTGGAGCCTGCAGGATCCCAGAGATCACTTCCAACTGCATCTTGCGCAACTGTTCCTTTTCTTCTGGAGTCGCCTTACCCCCACGAATCCGTTCCCGGAGCGCCGTAAATTCCTCCGGAAAATTTGTATCGCGCGGTTTTACTATGATGCGTACTGCCTTCCCTGTATCCCGGCACCCAAAGGTATATGCATTCTTTCCGTAGTCCCGGAAAATGAGATTGCCCTTTCCCATAGTACACCCGGTAACAACCTGGACAGCATCAAGACCGCAGTTATCTGTCTCAGCAATAACGATAATTTCCTCATCCGGAGACCGCCGCGCTTCCAAACTCTCTAACCCTGCTTTAGCAGCTCGATAGCCCAGAGCAAGGCCAATACAGATGTGTCCATGAAACTCCAACGATTTTTCCCAGTCGGTTTTTTCCCGGCACATAATCGAATCCCCCCTATACAGAAAATAAGCACCAATAGAGTATTTGCCCCTCATTCAGGAAGGAATAACACCTCCATGGTGCCATTATTCGTCAGTAATTATTTCGACCAGACTATCCAAATATCCTGCCTGTAAAACACCCTCTATAAAATATATTCATCTAACTGTAACAAAGCCTGCACCATTTACACCATATTACGTATAATAGATCAAATTGTGGAAGGCATCGCCATGTCCATACAACTTCTTAGCTCAAAATCCACCTATCCCTCCAGCGACACTGCATCTGGCATGCCTTTCACACTTATCCGCAAAATTACTTGACAATAAAGGAGTTGCTGTTATGGAAAAAGAATTTGAGAAGATCTGCCGCAACGCCGCTGCCAACCCTGGTGACCTCTTAGGAGAAATTCTACCCCTCATCAAAAGACATCACCACAAACACAAACAAAAGCTGCCTGTCATCTGGATTGAAACAAACGACAGCGGCGACAACAACATCTCCTTTATGAATTCCACTTTCCCCTATTTGGAAAATATATTTCAGGATATAATCGACCTTCTTTACAGCAACACCTTTATGGCAGCTCAGGGGGAGGATGCAGTGAAGCTCCTCGACATCGCTGCCAGGAAGTACTCCGGAGAATACACCCTTGTTGTGGAAGGAGCTGTTCCCCTTCGGGACAATGGGCTTTATACCGTAATTTTTAGAACAAAAAAAGGCAGTATCACCGCCTTGGAAGCAGTCACACAGTTAGGGCAAAGAGCCAAATACATCGTTGCTGCCGGCACCTGTGCCAGTTTTGGCGGCCCCTCTGCTGCACGGCCAAACATCACAGGCAGCACCAGTGTACAGAACGTGCTGCAGAGAGAGGTAATCAATGTCAGCGGCTGCCCGGTCAACCCTGATTGGCTGATGGGAACCCTCGCCCACCTGCTCCTTTTTGGGCCTCCGGAGCTTGATGAACTGGGACGCCCATCCCTCTTCTATGAGTTTACCGTCCACCGCCACTGCCAACGCCGCTCTTACTTCGACAGAAATGACCTGGCTGACAGCCTGGGTGATATCGAGTGCATGTTTTCACAGGGCTGTGTGGGGCCAAAGACAGGAGCGGACTGCCCCTACAGGCAGTGGGATAATTATGTAAACTGGCCGGTCAAAGCAAACACTCCCTGCATCGGCTGCACCAACCCTGATTTTCCTGATGGTTCCACCCCCTTTTTTACCCCTATGCCACAAAAAGGTGGGGAAGGCAGTATAGATAAGTTGCAGCAAGAGCGGTCAGCTCTTCAATTTTTCCGGCGGCCTCTTCCGCCCGGCGGACAAAACCCTCGATCTGTTCGAGCCGGTCCAGTGACAACAGAACCCGCTCCACCCCAGCTAAAAGGAGGGGGCAGGGAATGACTAAGCGCATCATATTCAGCCCAGTCACCCGTTTGAGCGGCCTTTTGTCAGTAGAGGTTTTAGTGGAAAGTGGGGTGGTCAAAGAAGCGGATACCAGCGCCACTCTTTTTCGCGGCTTTGAGTGGATCATGCGCGGCCGGCACATTACAGATGCAGTTTACCTTTCGCAGCGCATCTGCGGGATCTGCTCCCTGGCACATGGTGCTGTATCCAGTTATCTTATTGATGCCGTCTATGACAACGATATCTCTGCAAACGCTCAGTACCTGCGCAACATCATGTTCGCAGCTGATTTCCTGCAGAATCATATCAGACATTTTTATATTTTCAGCATACCGGATTTTGTTAAAATGCCTGATGTCCCTCCCTTCCATAAGCAAAACACAACAGACCTGAGACTGAATTCCGCCGATAATAAACGCCTTTCAGAGCATTATTTCAAAGCAGCAAAGGCATCCCAGAGATGTCACGAAATCATCGCCCTTTTTGGAGGCAAGATACCCCATCAGCACAGTTTTCTGCACGGGGGTGTCACAGTAGCACCCACAGCCGATAAGATCAACCGTGCTCTTGCTCTGATTAACAGTATCCAAGAGTTTATCCACTCCCGTATGCTGCCGGACACTGAAATTATCGCCCGTGCTTACCGGGATTATTTTGAAATAGGAAGAACCCCAAAACGCATCCTCTCCTTCGGACTCTTCCGCTTTGGACCGAAAAACGAACAAGTACTCTGGAAGAGCGGAGTGCTGGTAAATGGACAGCTTAAACCCCTGCAGACGGAGTTGATCCACGAAGAAGTGACAAGCACCTGGCTCAGAGAAGAACCAGGTGGTGACTTGATACCGGACCCAAATAAGCCGGGGGCCTATACCTGGGTGAAGACGGTAAAATACAACCGGGAGTTTTTTGAAGGAGGGCCACTGGCCCGTATGCTGATCAACGGAAAATGACCAGGGGGGCACCGGTACCATGGATCGGATAGTCGCCCGCTCCCTGGAAACATATTTAATCGCTGACCTGGTTGAAAAATGGCTTTACAAGCTGAAACAGGGGCCTCCCCCTCTGAACCAAAAGAAGATTCCGGTTCGAAGGAGTGTCACTTCATTAACCGACGCCATGCGCGGGCCACTTTTGCATCAGGCCAGGATATCCGGCGAACAGATAACCGAATACAACATCATCACACCCACAGTCTGGAACTTCGCACCCAAAGACCGCTTCGGAAAACACGGCCCCGCAGAAAATGCACTATTGAGCACACAGATCCCCCCTCAAGTACCAGCGGAGACAATCCTGGGACGCATTATTAGATCCTTTGACCCCTGTCTCCCCTGCGGAACCCATCTTATTACCATACGGTGACTACCAGACGGTGACAGTCACCATTTTGCCTGATTTGTCTATACAAGTTGTAACGAAAGGTGACTGTCACCATTTTAGGGTAGTTGTCTATACAACTAGCTATTTTTGGTGACTGTCACCAATTAGCTGAATTTGTATAGACATGTTGAGGCAGGTTATGTTACTCAGGTGATTTGTCTCCTGTTAATGATTCCCAGGTTATTGTCACCGAATAACCCAGGCAATACAGCAGATAATATTTCTAGAGGAAGAATTACTCGAACAGGGGGTACAACATGCGGGAAATCAATATCGACCTCGGTCCATCTATCGGCACCGGAGATATCGAAATAGTCAAAGCTGCAACATCCAAGTTGGTACCAGGTGATCATCTGCTGCTCAATCTGGAGGCTGCAGATGCCCATGAAACAGACAGGATCCTGACCATACTGGAAAAGGAAGGACTGGACTACCAGACACACGGCAGTCACAGCGGTCAAAAATTCATGATTATCGCCACACCGCGGAACAAAAAAGAGGAACTACATTGATAGCCACCAGATGCCCGGCACCTTTTTAAAATAGATGTCTATACAAATTGCCGCTTTTGGTGACTGTCACCGTTTATTTTCTTGGAGGGCGTTGCGGCGCTTGAAGTATGTAAGCAGCTGTTTGAGGGCGTAGAATAGGGCAAAGAAGAAGAGGGCAGTCAGCACAACACAGCCCCCTGCAGCCAACCCGAACTGATAGGAGGCGGTCAGCCCCAACAGGGTAGAGATCACTCCAAGCCCCAAAGAGAGGTAAAGCACCTGCTTGAAGCTGCGCCCTATGATAAGGGAGGCCAGCACCGGTATCACCATCAGGGCACCAACCAGTAATGTCCCCACAACTCTGAGGCTCACAGCAACGGTCAAAGCCACCAGAAAAATAAAAAGACGGTTGAGCCAGTCAACAGGAAGCCCGGAGACCCGGGCGGACTCTTCATCAGAACAGATAAAGTACAGCTCCTTGTACAGCAGCACCAGAAACAACAGCACAATCCCCGCAACAACCAGTATCAGCCTTAAATCACCGCTGCTTACAGTCATCAAGCTGCCGAAAAGATAAGAAGTGATATCCAGGGCACCTCCCTTGGCCAATCCAAAAAAAATAATAGCCAGGGCAAGTCCCCCGCTCATCATCAAGGCCAGCAGGGCATCTGCCGAAAGGCTTGTGCGTGAACGAAGGTGGTCCACAGCAAGCGCACCCAGAACAGCAACAACTAGAATCAGCAGAGGGGTAACAGACGAAGCCACTCCCATCCAAAGGCCAATGGCAACTCCTGCCAGTGAAATGTGAGCAATGGTATCCGCCATAAAAGAATACCGGCGAATTACGAGAAACATACCCAGAGCAGGGCAGATCAGCCGATCACCAAACCGGCGATCAGGGCGCGAACCATGAAATCATACTGCAGCATTGCCATCAATGATTCCCCTCTTTGCTAGTGTAAAACCTGCGACCATGTCGGCAACTTCAGGAATAGCAATCTCCGCTCATTCCCCTCTTTGCTAGTGTAAGCCTGCAACAGCAGAGTACTCAGTCCCATAGATATAGTTGAGGTTGTGTGGAGTCAATATATCCCTGGGAGATCCCTGGCAGATTAATCTCCTGTTCAGGCAGGCGATCCTTTTTGCCATTTGCCCTACTACACTAACATCGTGAGAAACCATGATAATAGTAATCCTTTGCTCCTTATTCAGCTGCTGGAGCAGCCGGTAAAAATCATATGCATAGCGGTCATCAAGACCCACCTGTGGTTCATCAAGTATTAAGATATCGGGGCTGCTCGCCAGAGCCCTGGCAATAAACGCCCTCTGCTGCTGCCCCCCGGACAATTCTATCAGTGGCCTGTGCTGTAGAGAAAGAAGCCCTACCATCTCCAGTGCCTCTTCAACAGACTTCCAGTCCTCCTGCCGCAGCCGGTGGCCCAGTCCAACCCTTCCAAAGCGCCCGGTGGCAGCCACTTCCCTGACTGTAGCCGGAAAGTGGCTGTCAAAGGCCGCCCTTTGCGGAACATAGCCCAGACGGTGCCATTCTCTAAATCTATCAACACTGGTCCCAAATATAAATACTTGCCCCTGTGCAGGCCGCAGCAGTCCAAGCACCAGCTTCACCAGAGTGGATTTGCCTGAACCATTTGGTCCGATGAGAGCCAAAAATTCACCTTTTTCCACTGACAAATTGATATTCTCCAGGATGAGTTTCTCATTATATGCAAAATACATACTCCGTAGTTCAACCGCATTCATACTCTCACCTTCATTTAAGTGCTTTTTTTAGGTTTTCTAGATTCTGGTGCATCAAATCAAAGTAATCAAACCCTTTTTTATTCTCTTCCTCTGTTAAGGCACCGATGGGATGGAGTACCAGCGTCTTTGCTCCTGTTTCTCGAGCGATGGTCTCGGCAACCCTGGGGCTGACCATTGCTTCAAAGAAAATATACTTGATATTCTGCTTGCGCGTGAAATCAATGACACCGGCTATTGTTGCTGCATCCGGTTCCTGTTCCGGGGTCAAACCCAAAATAGGGATCTGGCACAGCCCGTAGCGGTTCGCCAGGTAACCGAAGGCAGCATGGGAAACCACGAGATCACGCCTTTGAAACTGAGAAACTGCCACACTGTACTCCTGGTGGATCTGATCAAGCTCATCGAGCACTGCCTGGGCATTGCGCAGATAACAATCGGAATAAACCGTATCCACTGCAGCTATTTCCTGAGCTATATAGGAAACAATGCTCTTTGCCTGCAGGGGGTCCAACCATGCATGGGGATCAACACCATTCTCATCACCATGGTTGTGCTCATGGATCTGCTCACCCCCTGAAGAACTGGAACCGAGAAATTTAGTCACACCAAGGCTTTCTTCCTCTGCGAAAGTCAGCATCTCCGCTTTTTCTGTTGCCTTGATGATCTTTATTTTCCTTTCTTGCAGCGCAGGAAGAATCTTTTCCACCCAGGGCTCCATCCCTGCTCCATGATAAATGAACACCTGCGCATCGTAAATTTGCTTCATATCTGCCGGTGAGGGTTCCCAGTGGTGTGGCTCACTGCCTGGGGGCATGAGCTGGGTAACAGAGGCGTTATCCCCCACTATCCTTGAGCTAAACTCTGCCAGCGGGTAGATTGTTGCCACAATTTTAAGCTTTTTTTCCGATACTCCATCTCTGCTCACTTTCTCCTGCCGGCAGCCACTGAAGCTTCCCATAAGCAGCAGCAATACCAGCAGCCAGCATAAGAGTTTTGCCGGCTTATTCCATAAACTTTGACACATACTGAATTATCACCCCGGTCAATTAATCTTCCCTGCACTTTGGACAATATCCGTATACAGTAAAACTGTGGTCTGAAATTTCGAATTCCGGGTAGCACTTTCGGGTACGCTCTAAACAATCTTCAGGGCAGTATGGTATTTTTCTGATATTGCCACAGCTGAGGCAGACAAGATGATGATGATGGTGCTCCCCCTTACCGACTAATTCAAAACGTCTCGAATGATCCCTGAACTGCAGTTCTCTGACAAGCCCTTCCTTGGTAAAGGTAGCCAGTGTTCGATAAACCGTGTCTAGACTTATACCAGGATAGCGCATCTTTACAGACTGCATGATTTCATCAGCACTGAGGGGTGACCCCCCTTCCTGGAACCTTTCTAAAAGCACTATCATGATTTCCTGGCGCTGTGGTGTCAATCTGATTCCTGTCTTTTTCAGCTGCCCAAGAACCTCTCCCAATACCATGGCTATGCCTCCTAGATAGGAATTATTCTTATAACGTAGCTATTATTAATTTATATTACAAATTGAGGTATGTCAACCGGGATCAGTCAACAATTTCCAACAACTAATGACTAACCACCAACCCTAAAAACAGAAGTCTGAGGAGCGCGGGATGAAAACTATTCTAAAAAATTCTAATTTGCTGCAGGAATATTGCTATATATGTTGAAAAATGCTTATATGCTATCAATTCCAGTAATGCTATAAATTTCTGAATATACCCATCTGGAAAAGGATGTCAGCATACCGTAATTACAATATTTATTAGGTTCGGTAATATCTTCTTCAAAGGAGGAAATTCTTATGAAAAAATCTTTTCGGCTGATGGCTCTGGTGCTGGCCTTTACACTGCTCTTTGCAACCTGCGCTTACTCTGCTCCAACTTTTAGCTTCCCATGGCAGGGAAAGAATTTTAACACAGATTATGAGCCAGATCAGGTGATCGTCAAATTCAAGGATGGTTGCACTAATCAAGAAAAAGAAGCCAAAATGGAAAACTTGGGTTTATCCAAGTTAAAAAACATTGGAGATACCGGTGCAGAGTTGCTGGAGATCACCGAAGGAAAAATGAACAAGGTTTTGAGTCAACTTCGCGCATGTAATGATGTAGAGTACGCAGTCCCCAATTACCGTTTTCGGCCTGCAGGTACTGCGAATGATCCCCTTTTCTCCAGACAGTGGGCACTGACAAACAACGGACAGGGTATAGTGGATTTTCTTACAGGTTCCCTGGTTCCAGGGACTGCAGATATTGATATCAACGCCCCTGACGCCTGGAATTCTGTCACCTCATCTGAGGAGGTACTGGTAGGGGTTTTGGATACAGGGATCGATATCAACCACCCTGATCTGTGGGGCAAGATTTGGGTGAATCCCGGAGAAATACCAGGTGACGGCATTGACAACGATGGTAATGGTTATGTTGATGATATTTACGGCTGGAATTTTGCCGATGATAATAATGAAGTTTTCAACTACGCCAATCCCTTTGCCGATGGACATGGAACTGCTGTGGCAGGGGTTATTGCCGCAAGCACAAACAACAACTTCGGTATAGCCGGCATCGCCCCCAATGCCAAAATCGTCTGCCTCAAATTTATCAGCGATGAGGGTGTAGGCCTCTTGAGCGATGCTATAGAAGCATTGGATTATGCACGCCAACAGGGGATACAGGTGATTAACGCCAGCTGGGGTGACTACTTTCCTACACGTGCAGAAGACCCCCAATTTTACAAAACGGAATTGAAGCCACTGGCCAAAGCCATTCTTGACTCGAAAGCATTGTTTGTTGCAGCGGCAGGGAATGACGGGCAGGATCTGGACGCCCTCCCCAAAACCGTGGGTTACCAGTACTTTCCTGCAGCATTCGACTGCCCGAATGTAATCTCAGTGACCGCAGTAGATAATAGGGGCTTATTATGTAGCTTTGAGAACCATGGCTGGGCATCCAATACCGGGGCTAAAACCGTTGATCTTGCCGCGCCAGGAAGCAATGTCCTCTCCACAATAACTCTAGGGGATTATTTTGGGGCAGCGGTGGAGGCACAACAGGGCAGTTCCCGTACAGCTACCTGGGGCTTTGGACTGCAGGATATCGCCGGATTTGAAAAGCGAACTTCCCTGGTCAGCCTTGAACTGCAATTTTTATGGCCGCAGTGGAATCCTGTTACAGGTGAAAACGCCCCAAGTGTTCTGCTGGTTGATAATGATAATTCAGAAGCATCTTACCCGGACTGCAACAAGTACTGGACAGAAGTATTTAATGAACTGGGGATCGAATATCAAGCATACCTTGTCCCCACTGTTGATGGCCTTAGCGGTGATGGCCCAACAGTGGACAAAATGCAAAACTACGATCTGGTTGTCTGGCAGACCGGCCGCAGTGGAGAAGAAAACCCCCCACTCACTGCAACAGACATCAGCAACCTCACGGCTTACATTGAGCAGGGAGGGAATCTTCTTCTCTCCGGAGAGAACGCCATATCCGGCAATGAAGGCTGGGCAGCTGAGGTGCTGCAAGCCCTAATAGTTATGGAGGGTCTTCCCTGTTATGATCTCACAGGCCTTCCCGGAAGCACCTATGAAGGTTTCCAATGCATCCTCGATGGATCTGACCTGGGAGCGCCACCGGTTTTTCACGATTTATTTTACCCGGTCAACCCGGAAACATCCCGTAGCGGACTTGCCTTCAAATTCGCCTATATCAGTGGAACATCAATTGCAGTACCCCATGTGGCGGGAACTGCGGCTCTCCTTTACGGCAAAAACCCGCATAAAGCCCCTGCAGCAGTCCGGCAGCATCTTCTGAAATCTGCAAGACCACTGCCGGAACTTAAAGGAAAGGTGCGGTCAGGCGGTATTGTTGACGCCTATGCCGCTCTCAACCGATAAGATGACATTGTAATCTTACGAAAAAAGCCTCTGGCGTTCGCCCAGTAAGCAAAGCCAGAGGCTTTGTTTTGCACATTTGCTCTTCAAACTTGACGGGAACCCGCACCTTATCCTGTTCACTCCATCTTTCGGGCTGCACCAGAATACCTCCAGGTAACCTGTCCTGGTTTTGAGTTTTGTAAAATGAAGAGTCGTTTTAGAAACTCCCCGTTCACCCAACCAGTCACTGGCATTATCTATTTATTCCATATTGCACCCGAAAGCAGATCCAAATAATAAAGCCTGCTTACAATATCATAAGCAAGCTTGTCTTACATCATGACTAATTGATAAAAAAAAGGGGTAGGAATAACAATGCCTACACCTCATTTTTATTCATTATTCAGTTTCAATATCCAGTGTGCGCCCTTTTGGCACCTCAGCCTTAGGAAGAGTAATTTCAAGCACCCCATTTTTAAATGAGGCTTTGGACTCCTCAGGCTTCAACAGAATTGAGAAGGGAAGGGTGCGAGAGAAGGAACCGGCGCTTCGCTCACGAACCTGGTAACAGGTGTCCTGGAATTCCTTTTCCTCTTTGAGTTCACCCCGTATGGATACAGAATTTTCCGTTACCTTTATTTTAATATTCTCTGAGCTATAACCAGGCAGGTCAGCTTTAACAACAAATTGTTCCCCCTCATCCACGATATCAACAGAGGGTTTCCATTCCATCCAGCCTGGCCAACTGGGAACTGGAAGACGTTTACCGACGGTTTCATCGAACAGACGGTTCACACTATCCCTAAAGTTTGCCAGTTCCCGCCAGGGATCTTTGCGCATCATACTCATCTGCCTACCTCCTTCCAAGGTTAAACAATATCCTACCCCTTATTTACCTACCTGTCTATATTATAGAATTGTCTGATACAAGTGTCAAACACTACCAATGCGGATCACGGGGACGGTTCTTCTGATCCATTTTTCTCCGGGTATTCTCTTTTTCCGGTGTCATGGGGCAGAAAGTAAATTACTCAAGCCTGACCCCACGAACCCAATACTTTAAGTCCTGTAGTAATCTCTTTGAGATCACTGAGCAGGAGGTTCTGGATGGCTGGGTCGATGGTGGATCCGATAAAATCCAGGAAGAAGATGTATTCCCCCAGCCTTCTTTTTGCCGGCCTTGATTCGATGCGTGTCAGGTTAATGTCGCGCAGGGCAAACTCCCGCAGCACTAGATAGAGGGCACCGGGA
This sequence comes from Syntrophaceticus schinkii, assembly GCF_000946815.1. Classification (GTDB taxonomy): domain Bacteria; phylum Bacillota; class DSM-12270; order Thermacetogeniales; family Thermacetogeniaceae; genus Syntrophaceticus; species Syntrophaceticus schinkii. Next base: position 14,854 of record NZ_CDRZ01000009.1, read on the forward strand.
CGGTCACAGACACTAAACACCAGTGATGTTTTGCAAACCTCAGCAGTACAGGGCAACTGTTCCCTTCCGATCACCCAGAAGCGCGTCATATTATCAGGACAGTCATTGGCCTCCTGTATCAGTACCTCCAGGCCATATACATCGGCGGCAGCAGCAGGTGCTAGAGCAGCCCAGGGCTGCTTAGATCCAGCCACCAGTACAGCCGCGGCCGCGGTGCTGGAACACTCCTGCCACTTCGCAGCAGGGAGTTCTTTGTGGAGAAAGCCGCGGCACTGGGCAAGTGCCTGGGGGTGGGAGAGAACTTTTTCGATCTCTCGCAATGCCACCCCGGGCCGCACCAGCAGGCTGTGGACAACTGGCACAAGAAGTTCTCCCCGCACAGCCAGGTCATAAGGCCCAGCCAACAGATCAAAGACAATACCCACTGAACCCTCTGTGGAGTTTTCCACAGGAACTATCCCCTCTTCCAGCATACCGGAGGCAACCCCCCTCAAGATATCCTCCAGTGAGCTGTACTCCACCAATTCACACTTTTTTCTTTCACAGTACCTGTGGGCAGCAACCTCAGAGAAGGTACCTCGCGGCCCCAGATACCCCAGGCAATATACCCCGCGCTCCATATCACAGATCACGCCCCATCGCCGCAGCTATCCCCTGCAGTTCTCCCATCAGGAGGTCAAAATCATCAGGAGAAAGGGACTGCGGCCCATCACATAAAGCATGGGCGGGATCCGGATGCACCTCGATGATCAAGCCATCTGCCCCTGCAGCTACTGCAGCCCTGGACATGGGAGACACCAACTTGCGGTTCCCTGTAGCATGGCTGGGGTCAGCAATCACCGGCAGATGAGACAATTCTTTCACCAGAGAAACAGCACTCAGATCAAGGGTATTGCGTGTAGCGGTTTCAAAGGTGCGAATACCCCGCTCACAGAGGATCACCTCTTCATTTCCTTCCGAAAGAATATATTCGGCAGCCATCAGCCACTCATCGATGGTTGCTGAGAAACCGCGCTTCAGTAAAACCGGCTTTTGGCAACACCCTACGGCCTGCAGAAGCCTGAAGTTCTGCATGTTTCTGGCTCCCACCTGCACCATATCCACATATTCCAAAGCCATCTCCAGGCTCGCCTCATCCAGCACCTCAGAGACAGTGGCCACACCGGTCTCTCTGGCAACTTCCGCCAGCAGCTGCAGCCCTTCTTTGCCCAGCCCCCTGAAGCTGTAAGGTGATGTCCTGGGTTTAAAGGCACCGCCACGCAATACCATAGCTCCTGCCTGGCGCACCCTGCGGGCAGCAGTGAGCAGTTGCTCCCTACTTTCCACCGCACAGGGGCCAGCGATCACAACCAGCTTGCCGCCTCCGAAGACAGCGTCTTTCACTTTGATCAGGCTGTTTTCCCCTTTAACCTCCCGGCTCACCAATTTATATGGTTTCATGATTGGCACTACCCTCTCCACCCCGGCCAGTGCTTCCAATCCCAGTGAATTTATCGCAGCCCTGTCCCCGACAGCACCAATGACAAGGCGCTTCACCCCGTGGATGAAATGCGCTTGAAAACCGGCCTGCTCCAATCTCTGCTGTACAGCAGCAATTTCCTCAGGTCTCGCTGTTAACTTCATCACCACAACCATTTTCAACCCCCCTCTTTGTAAATTGAATATAAAAGCCCGCCACTTCCCAAAAAAGGGACGAAAGCGACGGGCTTTTCGCGGTACCACCCTATTTGGCCAAAATGGCCCACTCATGCAGGTACAGGAATTTTCCCAGGCAGACGCTCATACAAGGGAGCTCCGCCTCGATCGGATTTTTGCCTCTTGAATTCTTTTCCAGGCAGGCCCCCATGCCGCACAGCACCAGCGGATAATGAAAACAGGGCCAAAGTCATGTAATGTTGCGGAAGCAGTAGAAACGGTTCCTGGTAATTTCCGACCTCCGACATCAGGCTTCAGACCTCTATTCCCAGGGCAGCAATACGGCACAAAATAAAAAAATCTAACAAAAAAGCCTCTCATCCCCAAGGGACGAGAAGCTTGTGCTTACCGCGTTACCACCCAGACTTGGCCCGCTAAAAAAACGGAACCCACTCATCAAAGAGTACGGGAAATAATTCCGATACCCCCTCCCCTGTAACGTCGGGAGCTGACGGTCGAACCTACTTGCCGCATGCGCGGTTTCAGCAGACATCTCCGGAGAGAACTTCGGCAGACCATGTTCCGGGAATGCTTGCAGTCGGTGACATCCCCTTCCTGTGAAACTGGGACCGGCTTACTTTTCTCCTTCATTGATCTTTTCCTATGTTATTTCATTTATTATACTCGTTTGGGAGATAGAAATGCAAGAATTATTTAGCCATTCCATGTTAGTTTTTTCCGCTTTGTTCTGTGTTTAGAGTACGGGTATGCAGATTAAGAAATCTGCTTAACCTGTACCCCTACTGCTATATCGCCTCTGTTAATTCCTGCAGTAAAACCAACATCTCCGCGAATATAGATGGCATTATCTGTTATCTGAACTATCTTCCCTTCAGATAAATAGCACTCTTTACCTATGCCTCTCCTTTTGTTAGCCCATTTAACTTTTATGCGGTCACCGACATTCAAATCCGCTACTAAATCTAAAAAGTCTCGATGATTCAATTATATCAACTCCTTTCCCTTGCTAATAAACACTTTTCAACAATTGGGCAGACCACCTACCCCTTAACCTATTTAAATATCAACAAGAAGAGGGGGCAAAAACCCCCTCTTTATTAATTATTTTGCAAAAACGGTTCCGTACAGATGCGACATTTGATATTTGTTTATGTTGTATTAACGAAACACTACTTTATTATAATACATTGTATCCACAATTGCAACAACTATTTCGACACAACTATTTCGACATGGGGAGATCTTCCCATAATCACAGGTGTAAAACCTGAAGCCTTCTTATTCTATTTTGTTACCATAAACCACAAAGTTACTGTGAAGGATCTTTCATCATAAACACCTTCTTCACCCTCTGGTACCCTGTGGCGCACAACAATAAGGTAGTAACCGGGATCCCGTGCAATTAAGGTGATTTCACCATTGGCACCTGTCATCTCCTGCCAATTTTGATATCCACCAGGCCCCTTACAGACGAAGTCTACAGTTGCACCAGCCAAAGGCTCACCACGAAATTGTACTTGTAAATTAATCTCATCACCTGCACGCCATTGCTTCCATAAATGTGCAATAATTTCCAAGGGCATATTCGCCTTCCCGGGAACATCCTCCAGGCCATGCCCTACCGGAAGAATAACCTGGGCATACTGATTATAAAAAATAGCCTGATCTGCATCTGGATGTTCTTTGCGGGTGCCGGGGAGATACTTACCTTCCTGATCCATAACGTAGTTACCACTATTTATCGTAACCACGTGATAAAACCCATCTACAGGTGTGAGAAAGTTCAAGGCATAAAAATCTGGCCCACCTGGCGCAAGAACAATTTCTCTTGCTTCACCGGCAGGAGTCACTAACCATGTCTTGATTCCTTCTTTGTGGACAAGCCCGCCTGTCTGCATATTGTGTCCCCATTTAAGATGCACCTCGAAATCTTTACCTTCATGCCCATGGTTGCTGGTTAGCTCCAGCCATACCTCAGCCACCAAGTCCGGAGTGTCTCGCCAAACTGCATTCTGATTTTGGCTCATCGCAGATACCTCCTTTGAGTTAAATTCCGGAGTCCGGACTGAAAATGGAAACAAAAAACACGAAAGCCCCAATCCTGCTTCTGCAGATATGTGACCTTCGTGGTCTTATATATGGTTTCATATTCAGATGTTACTTTATTCTACATTAATCAAATAATTCCTTCCTAAAATTAAAATAAAACGGTAGAACTGATAAATGATAACCCTGGCACCAAAGGAATGTTTTTTTATATCTTTGAATTGAAGGAAAGCAGGATAGAACTACGGATGATGCCTGTGGAAATGCAAATAGAGGTCAACCCCAGGAGGCATTTTATGAAATCTGCTTGATCTCTACCCCCATAGCTATATCACCCTTATTAATTCCGGCAGTAAAACCAACATCCCCACGTATATAGATGGCATTATCTGTTATCTGAACAATATTCCCTTCAGATATATAGCATTCTTTACCTATACCCTGCCTCTTGCTTGTCCACTTAACCCTTATGCGATCACCGACATTGAAATTTGATACCAAATCTATAAAATCTCGATGATACAATTGTGTCATCTCCTCTCTTGCTCCTTCCTTATTATAGTATTTGACCCTTCCGCTGGAAATACGATTAGGAGGAGGCATAAATCCACCTCCCCCGATACTTGTCCCATCATTACTGCAACAACATAAAAATATATTTGTTGCTTTGTATTATTAATGTACTTATAATTATAATACAAAACGACTACTATTGCAACATCTGTGGACTTGAAATGTGTAGTATTTGTATTATATTATGATACAATATGAAATGTGTTGAAACCAATCAGGAGGGTTAATGTCTTGAAAAAATGGGATCAAAAACAAGGAAACCATTTGAGAGAGCTATTAAAACAATACAGACCAGGTAAATCCATTCGGGCTATTGCATCAGAGGCGGGAGTGAACCATTCAAATCTCTCCAGGGTCTTGCGTGGAGACCTTGCTCCATCGGAAAATATGTTAAAAAGCCTGGCTTCGATCGGCATACCTGTTCCCATAGAGAACAATACGCAAAATGAACTCACTTCAGCAGATATGGCTCTGCTAA
>NZ_CDRZ01000010.1 GCF_000946815.1 Syntrophaceticus schinkii
ATAACCAGAGCAATAATCAATACAGCAGATTTGCGTAGAGAGAACATAGCTTAACCTCCAGTTCAATATTTTCGTCTCGCCCAAACCCCAAAATACAATTATATTTATATCTATTTTTTACCTAATCCTTCACCCCCGATCTGATTGATCAGCATAACAAACTTACTTTCAATTAATTACAGCCAAAATCCTGCCTCTAGGTTAAAAAAAAAGCGTTTTGATGTCGAATAAAAAAAAGAAAAAGGCACTCAAGAGTGCCTTTGCTAAAAGACGCTGCAATTATTCCCTCTCGATTTCACTCCTCGCCAGTCCTTTCTTCAGATCATCGAAAGTGGCATACTCTGAAGCCGTTTCAACCTCTGTCTCCAGGGGTTTCATCTTCTTTTTAGCTCGATTCTGTTTCCTCTTCTTGGGCATAGGACTCCACTCCTTAATAATAGTTTGTAATATTATGAGTGGAAGAATGATATATTATACCCTCTTTTGGCAACAATCACCCACCAGGCGCCGGACCTCATCCTCTGTTACCCCGGTGATCTCTAAAAGCTTGCATCTCCCGGTGGCACCCCTGGCAATCTTTATCCTGCCTGAACCACAGCGCAAAACCTGCCCTAAAAATTTAGTAAGCCTTTTATTTGCCTCTCCATCCACAGGAGGAGCGGTTAACTTGATGCGCAGGCAATCTCCTCTAATACCTGTAATCTCATTCCTGGAGGCACGAGGCTGTACCCTTACCTGGATCCTGGCCCCTTCTGAAAATGATGTTACCCAAGACAGACCGATCACCTCTAAAAAATAATTCCCATCAGATACATCAGAAATGCTCTCAGAATTTCCAATAATATAATAGCTATAAATGGGGAGAAGTCCACATTCATAACTGCACCAGGAAGCAATCTCCTGCAAAATCCCAACAAAGGCTCTGTAGTATCATAGATAAACCTCAAGATAGGATGATAGGTGCGAGGGCGCATAAAAGATATGATAACCCTTGCCAGTATCAGCCAGATATAGATTCTAATTACTACGGAAATAAAATTCACAATAAAGTGGGCATTCATCGCAGTTCCCCTGAACGCTTGGTTGAAGCCTCAACAGCACTGATCAAAAGTCCCCTCAGGCCGCCATTCTCTAAAACATGAACCCCGCTGATCGTACTCCCTCCAGGGGAACATACGCGGTCTTTAAGTGAGGCGGGGTGCTCGGCTGTCGCCTGAATCATCCTGGCAGTTCCTATCATAGTTTGCACAGCCAACTGTAAGGCAACTTGACGTGAAAGCCCCATCTTTACTCCACCATCAGCCAGAGCCTCTAAAATAATAACCATATATGCGGGACCACACCCACTTATACCAGTCACAGCATCGAGCTCACTTTCCTGTACAGTGAGCACTTTACCCAGTGCTGAAAAAAGCGCCTCAGCAGTTTCCTGATCATCTTTACCTGCCTTGCTCCCTAAAGCCAGAGCTGTCATCCCCTCACCAATCAATGCCGGAACATTAGGCATCACTCGGATTACCGAAACCCCGGAGGGCAAATGTTTTTCGAATGTTGATATGCTGATGCCCGCAGCTACGGAAACCACAAGATGCTCCACAGTAATGGATGATGCAACTTCCTTGAGGGTGTTTTCCACCTGATCGGGCTTCACCGCAAAAATAATCACCTGGCTCCTTTGAACCACAGCACTGTTATCAGACGTTATATTGATAGAAGTAGATCTCTTTAATTCCTGAAGGGCATTATCTCTTAGATCACTTGCTATCATATCTTGTGGCTGCATTAGACCGGCTTTTAGAAAGCCCCGTATCATGGCGCTCCCCATGGCACCGGCACCGATCACGCCAACCCTTTTGTTGTTAAAATTCATAGCCCACCATCCCGATCAAACTTCGCTAAATACTGGTCCTGTGGGTTGCTCCCTGTTTTTTCCGAGTACACCGTCATATTGCTGGGTGCAAAAAGAAATGTGTCCTTACTAACTCTCTGCATATTCCCATTCAGGGCAAACACCGTCCCAGCCAAAAAATCAAGGATTCGCTGCCCTACCTCTTTTGTTGTTACACTTAAATTGACAACTACCGGCTTCCTGCTTTTCAGGTGGTTTGCTACATTTTCTGCTTCATCAAAACTGCCAGGTGTCACTACAATAATTTTTACCTCGGGGGAACTGTGCAGACTTAAAACAGGTGCACGAGCCCGCCTCCTTGGTTCATCCTCATACACCTCTTCAAAGCTTTCCAATTCTTCTTCCTGATCTGAATAACCTAAAAAGTTTACTATTTTATCAAACCAGCCGCCAGCCAAGGACAGCTCACCCCCATTTATTTATCAGAATCGCCAAAAATGGCACTTCCCACCCTGACCAGTGTCGCTCCCTCTTCAACCGCAATTTCGTAATCATTGGTCATCCCCATAGAAAGGTGATGCAGATCAAGTTTTGGCCTTGTCTGAGCCATTTTATCCCGGAGAAGGCGAAGCCTCTAAATACAGGACGCACCCTTTCCGGGTCTTCCTCATAAGGTGCTATTGTCATTAAACCACATACATTGACTCCCCGCAAGTCCTGAACAGCATCAAGAAAGGCAGGAAGTTCTTCAGAAGAAAGGCCGTACTTTGTCTCCTCCCCTGATACATTAACCTGCACCAAAACCTGCCATGGATACCCCTGTTCTTCGCTCAACCGATCGAGCAGTCGGGCCAATGGCAACCTGTCAAGGGAGTGAATCATTTCCACCTTTCCCACCAGGTATTTAGCCTTATTTCGCTGCAAGTGCCCGATCAGGTGCCACTGTACGTCTTCACTGATCTTTTCGTACTTGACTAAAAAATCCTGTACCCTGTTTTCACCAAAGTCGTGTAAGCCACAATCCAGAGCCTGTTTAATCTTGTCAACTGCTGCCATCTTGGTTACAGCAACAAGCTTTACTTCAGATGAACTGCGGCCCGAACAGCGGCACGCCTGCATAATTCTCTCATTAACTCTGGCAATACGTTCTGTTAGAATACTGGACAACTATCTTCCTCCTCTTTCCCATTCGGCAAAAAAAGGCCGATTCCTTCCTTTTATTATCCATCTTTCTTGATCAACTTGGCCAGCCCCGGGTTTTTCACCACTTCCGCCCCAGGGGAGATTCCTTGAACTGCTGCTTGGCCATTTTGAGCAGCAACTACATCCACCTTTTTAAACACGGGGCCCAGAACAGACATAACATATACCCCACTTTGATTATTCTCACTGATCAGTGCAGACTCAGGAATAATAATCCCCTCCCCCTTCTTGCATCTCACCTCTAACTCCAGGAGATGCTGACAGGGAAATGGGCGCATCCTCTCCAGCTCTATAAAGGCGTACTTGTTTTCTTCTTTGTTGATAAGGGATAAGACCCTGCCTTCACCCTTACCTTCCTTCTCCCAGGTCAACTGCAGTCGTTCACCGTTTTTTACTTGAGGGCAGTTAAGCGAATCAAACCGGATGATAAGATATGGGTTTACTAAATTATCGATGATCTTGCAAACGGGATCTCCCCTGTTAAACTCTTCTTTTTGCGAGACCTCATCATCCGGCTTGCTTTCCTTGGTGAGATTTTGAAATAATACACTGGGATCACTGCTCTCCCAGGAGAGGCGGTCATAGACACCCTCCCATCCATCAAGGTGATAGCAGACAATACCTGTGGAAGGACTGTTAATCTCCATGCTGCCCTTTTTGCCATCGGGGCCTGTCAGGGGTTCCATACGCGCAACAACTGTGCCGATGGAAACACGCATACCCTCTGTGACCAGGGGTTCCAGTTTCCCGCTCACCGGGGCACTGATCACCTCTTCCTGGAACAAAAGAGCGCCCCTGGCATCGGTTGTTATTACCAATTCCCCCATTTGAGCATCTGCAGTCCTGATGGCATGGAATACACAGAAATTAAATGCCTGCAGCCCTAGCCAGAGAACAACGAGAAAAATAACAAAAAACAGGATCAGCCTGCCGGCCAGGCTCTTTACCTTATTCTGAAAATCTTTTTTATGTTTCCGGTTCCGTCTCGATGTTGGTTTCGCCACCTAGAGCACCTCGTAACCGGCATCCTCAATGGCTTTTTTAAACTCCTGCAGGCCAACTTCGATAGGGTTATACTTGACTTTGACAATGCCCTGCTCCAGGTTTATCTGTACATCCTTAACCCCCTCCAGGTTCTTGAGAGCATCTTCCACCGCCTTTTGGCAGTGCTTGCAGCTCATACCCGCTACCTTGAGGGTCACCTCCCTTGGTTGGTCAAGTCCCCCTCCACAGTGACAGCCCATCTCCTTCACCTCACTCTTATTGAACTAGGACCGCTGCCATTCTTCCGGTTGCTCCTTTACTGCCGCGGTGAGAAAAGAAGATATCCTGGCGGCAGATGGTACATAGTTTGCTTATACAGATGTTCTCCTTTATGACTCCCGCATCCTGCAAAACCAGGGAATTTGCCTGTGATATATTGAAATGCCACCTGTCGGTATCCTTTTTGGCCAATAATCCTTGCCACAGGCCAGGAAAGGCTTCTTTCACTGCAGCACAAACACTCTCCCCTACCTCATAGCAGCAGAAACCCGCAGCTGGAGAAAGCGCAGTCCGGCAGTCCCGCGGCCTGCTGCCATAGAGATGTGCCATCACCTGCAGACAATTGGCAGCCACCCGTGTCACAGTGCCCCGCCATCCAGCATGAGCGACGGCAATTACCCGTTGTAACGGGTCATAGATGTAAACCGCCTGGCAGTCAGCACATAAAATCGTCAAAGCAACATCCTGGAGATGGGTAACCATGGCATCTGCCATACTGCCTTTTTTCGCTACAACATCTCTTTCGCTCTCAATCGCCAGGACGCGGTCACCGTGAACCTGGTCCACAGTAACAAATCTTTCATCATTTATCCCCAGGGTCTGAGCAGCCAGCCTTCTATTTACGGTTACAGCATCGGTTTGATCCCCAGTATGATAACCCAGGTTCAGAGAGGAATAGCATCCCCTGCTGACCCCGCCAAGGCGTGTAGTAAAAAATGCCCGTGCCCCCCCTTTGCCATGAAAAGGCAGGTACAGATAAGGCAGTTTCCCCTGCTGCTGTCTCAAAATAAACTCCATATAATCGCTCCAAACTAAAATAGAAGTCAGAGACCTCTCACATGCCTCTTGTTTGAACATTTTTTCTAATCGGTATCTGACATCCGGTTCTCCGACTTCCATTTAACAACGTCAATAAGCCGCTGGTTCCTGGAGCCGCGGAAAGGCACACTTAAATCCCTCTCTGAAGCAAGATAGGGACCATCCACCAGCAGATCGGTATTCTCCAACAGTCTTTTTATATGTATATCTTTTATTGACATCTCCAGGAGTTCTTCAAAAGTATACCCCGTATAGGTCACAATATCCAAACCCAGAGATTTGACCCTTTTTGCCAGTGAAGCAAATTCTTTAGCCTGTGAAATGGGTTCTCCCCCGGAGAAAGTAACTCCGTTCAACAATCGAGTATCACTGATCAATGAAACAAGATCATCTTCACTTATCTCTTTTCCTCCCCCAAAATCCCAGGTTTCAGGATTATGGCAGCCCTCACAGCGATGAGGGCATCCCTGAGCATAAACCACAAACCTGATTCCCGGCCCATCCACAACACTTTCCTTCGTATAACCCGCAATCCGCAGTTTCAACCTCATCATTCCTTTTGTTATCCCCTTCCAGGGTGACAGGGGAACGATTCTTGCCGTCTATTTACAGGCAACAGACCAATTTCTTTTCCCAATGACTAACGACCAACCTGAAAAACAGAAGCCGGAGACATCTATTTCCACTTCCAACCTCCCACTTCCCACATCTCATTTTGTCAGGCTTGTTATATTGCTTTTTTACTGTTATCAGTGACACACCCACCGCTCTAAGAGGTGGCTTTCGAACCGTCCCCTGTCACCTCCGGGGACTGCCCCTAATGCACACGTCTAATTGCTTATTATTTGATATGCCATGCTTTCATAGCCAAAAACATCCACAGCTTTTACGCATATTCTCCTGGTTCCCACTACCTTTGGAACAAGCAAACTGGCTCTTGGGTTAATACGCAGGTTACCTGCGCGCTGCCCGCGGCAGTTCTGCCACCTGCTATGAAAAACCTTTCCATCATAATCGGGATCCACCAGCCAATACTCGATCAGGGCCAGGGGATCAGCAGCAATCAACTCCTGCATCTGCTCTCTCACCTTAACAGGTAGAGGCTGATACCCCTGGGAAGGAATGAGATAATCGCTGAGCTCCACTATTATCTCATCCATCTCTCCAGAACTCTTGACGACAGATTCCTTGAGCAGCAATTGCCCAATTGAAGAAAAGGGGTGACTATCTATTGACTGGCTGAAAAACGGCTTGCTCTGTTGAGCGAGAAGGCGTTGATAGACAATCATAAAGGCCAATTTACTTGCATCAGCCATGATCCAACGCCTTCCGAGCTTCTCGGCAACAGTGCCGGTGGTCCCGGTGCCGCAAAAGAAATCTGCTACCAGGTCATCCCTATTGGAATGCCCGCGGATGATCCTTTTCAACAGCCCCTCGGGTTTTTGAGTGTTAAACTTCAAGTTCTCATAGGCTGTGGGACTGAGAATTTTTTGCACATCCTTGCCTGCCCACCAGTCATCCAATCCTGCCCCTTCTTTTCTCAGTTCGTATTGATCCCCTTTAACTGCTGTAAGCCCTCTCTCCAGCGTACCCTTTGTATAGGGTCGGTACTGTCTGTTGAATGTCCAGGTAGAAGCCTTACTGTACCATAAAAGCAGGTCATGCTTCTTTGGGTAGGTTTTCCTCGGTGCACCCCCACCTCCGTAACACCAGGCGATCTGATTGCGGAAGTTCTCTCTGCCATAGATGTCATCCATGAGAACCTTAACATAATGCACAGCATGCCAGTCCAGGTGTACTATGATCGAACCACTCTCAGATAAGAGTTCCCTCATCAAAAACAGCCTGGGATAGAGCATACAGAGATAGCCTGCCATCCCCTCCTCCCAGGTATCTGTAAAGGCCTGCTGCTCCAGGACAAAAGTACCACTGTTTCCAGGAAGGGTACATCTGGTCAGGTAGTTCGCCCTGCTGGCAAAGGGTGGATCGATATAGATCAGATCAATCTTCCCCTTCAATGATGGAAGACCTGTAGCCGCGTCACCCACCAGCAGCGCCCCTATAAGGGGCAGGTTATCCCCATAAAGAAGGCGGTTGCTCCACTTTTCAGCCGGAACTGCACTGCTGTCCATCATCGGCAGCACATACTCATTTACCTGCAGTGCCCTGTCCTGGGAAGATTCCACCCGCTCCAAGATGTTTTCAGCTTCTTTTCTCCCCGCGATGGCAATTTCGGGTAGCCTGGCAATTAAGGAATCAGACATTACTGATCTCGACATTCCTATTTGCTGTGCGGCAGCCTGTCCCGCAGCTCTGCCACCTTGCCATCGTTGAAGCGGTCCACTGTGCTCAGATACCCTGTGATCCTCCGCACACGGCGGATGTTTGTAGATCCGCAGCGCGGGCATTCCGGATCATTGAATACCCCCAGCAAACTGCAGCCACAGCAGAAGTCCACCGGGTAGTTGATCCCCGCATATCCCATATCACAGTCAGCCATATGCCTGATCAGAGCCTCTACCGCCTGTGGGTTATGCTGTGGTGGTGAAGGGAGTTCCACATAGCTGATATGCCCGGCATTGAAGTACTTATGGTACTGCCCCTCCAGCCTGATTTTGTCATACATGCTGATCGGGTAGTGAACAGGAATGTGGAATGAGTTGGTATAATACTCCCGGTCTGTAACACCTGGTATCAGCTCGAACTCCTTGCGGTCCAGTGTTACAAACCTTCCACAGAGCCCCTCTGCAGGTGTGGCCAAAAATGTATAGTTTAGATCAAAGCGCTCACAAGCATCCTCAACCTTCTCACTGATGTGCTGCATGATCTCCAACCCCAGGGCCTGGGATTCCTCACTCTGCCCGTGGTGATAACCGGTCAAAGCAATCAGAGCCTCAGCCAGCCCGATCATCCCTACAGAAAGTGTGCCATTGACAATAGCCGGTTCAATGGAATCTTCGGGTTTTAAATCCTCTGAACCCATATAAAGACCCTGCCCCATGACAAAGGGAATATCCTTTACCCGCAGCCTGCACTGCACATTGAACCTGTGATAGAGCTGGTTGATGGTCAGTTCTGTAAGCTCATCCAGCAGGCTGTAAAATCTCTTTATATTGCGCTCCGCTTTGATCGCCAGCCGCGGCAGATTGATCGTTGTAAAGGAGAGGTTTCCTCTCCTGGTGGTAACTGCAGGGCCGCGCCGGTTGGCCATCACCCGGGTGCGGCACCCCATGTAAGCCACCTGATCACCATATTTCTTATTGAAGGATGAATCCATAAAGCTGAAGGTGGGGTTCAGCCTCTTGCTGGCAACCCTCACCGCCAGCTGGAAGAGGTCATAGTTGGGATCCCCCGGATCAAAGTTGATGCCCTTCTTCAGCCTAAAAATCACATTAGGAAAGATGGGATTCTCACCCTTGCCCAGTCCCGCTTCATAAGCCAACAGGAGGTTGCGGGTGACCTTGCGCCCGGTCTCTGATGTATCTGTGCCCAGATTGAGTGATGAGAAGGGCACCTGGCTCCCCGCCCGTGAGTTATGGACAAAAACACCCTTAGCTGTTAAAAAGTTTTCATTATCAGCAACAGAAATATCATAAACATAGGGCTCGTAAGGTAGTTCATTAATACTTTTAACCTGAAGTGGAAGTATTTCCTGCGCTCGTTTAAGCTTACACAAAAGCTCTTGCATTATCTCATTTTTTTCCAAGACCTTGTTTGCCCAGCGAATAACTAACAGCGGGCTGTTGCAGTCATCATTTATCCTTACCCCAATTCGATGAAGCCCTAAGTTTTCAGGTAAAATAAATCGCTCAAGAAACTGTGTATATGGAAACTTAACATCTAGATACTTAGAAAAACGAGGTAACTTATTATTCTTAATAAGCCTCTTTAAGTGATATCTTTCAGTAGATTTCACAGCAGGTATTATTTTTTCTACCTGCTTTAACCAATATTCCTTAGATGCCAGTTGTTCGATATGCTTCTTTTCTTCAGGTTTCAAAATTCTATATTCAAGATCAAAAATCAGTTCTTCAATATATAACGGCCTAATCCTATACTGGTACGCGTTTCGGCACTTGATGCCATAAACTTCAGCAATCAATGGTCGCAAATACTCGTAATCGTATTTAGTCTGTTCTGTCGTTACCTGGTACAGATCTGCAAGATTTTCTTCTTTCCTACCAGAAACACTTAGGGATGTTGCATAGTAGCCTCCAACAGCAATTTTAAAGCGCTCCCTTGCATTTGCAAACTGGCTGACTGGTGTTTTCTGGTCAATTGAAACGGGCAGCCCACATCTGACCATTAATAAATATATTCCGTCTCTTAGTTCCTGAGAGACAGTGCTTGCAAGAACACGGTTCTTTGCTACTGTACCGTCACCGCTAATATAGCCATCAAGGAAAGACTTAATAATATCTGGCGATGAAAAGAATATTTCTGACGGTACCCTTTTATTTTGGGCACCTCTCCCACAAACATCAGCTACAAAAGAAGCAAATGTTCTACCGACACGGCATCTCAAATCCCTTCGCTTGCCCTTTTTATCACGACGAATTATAGTTGTAAAATTCGGATTAATACTCTTTAATAAATCCGTTACTATTTGCTCTAACTCAAGATCAAATAAAGCCAAGCTAATGGAAGAACCATCAAAAGAACCCTCGGCAACATAAAAACCAAAAAACTTTGCTAAGTTTTCATCAAGCTTCAAAGACTTCATAGGATATTTATATGAGTTGGGATACTGACTGAGGCCATAAACATGCTCTTCTTCATCAGCTATCCAGCGGGCAGGAGCAAGCCCTCTTTGCAAGTCTTTCGGTGATGAAGTAGCAATTTTACCGGTCTCGTCTATTGTCATTATTGAGTGATTATCTGTAATGTCAACAGATTGTCCAGATTTTAATTTTACCCGCAACAACCTGTGGAAATTATTATGTTTATATGACGCTGTAATATCCTTTAATTCTGTTTTCCCATTTTGATAATTTAAACTTAAGGCAGCGTATTTCCCAGGTTCGAATACCCTGTGAAACTGTTCCATACTCATTGTTGAAAGATTTTTCTGTTCCTTATTGAATATCCAAATTCTCTCACTACCCCTGAGTGAATGCATAGAATTTAGGTTATATACCAACGCCTCCATTGCCTGGTAGACCTCTTCTTCACTGTTCCCATCGATAAATGGAGCCATCTGTGTATCGAAAAAGGGGAAGGACTGGCCTCCATACATATCGTTCTGCGAACTCTGGAGAATAATCGCCGCCAGGGCAGTTGCAGAGGCCGGCCGCTTCGGAGGCCTAATAAAACCGTGGCCATTATCAAAACCATCCCTTAATAGGTCATCCAAGGGGATTTGAAGGCAGTTGGGGGTAGTAGCGTAGAAATCTAAATCATGAATGTGTATATCCCCCCGCCGGTGGGCGAGGGAGTAATCCTCATCCAGGAGCCTCGTCAGGTAGAAGTTTCTGCTGGCAGCGCTGGCGATCTGCAGCATCTTGGCGGAGGGGGAGTTGCCTACATTGGCGTTGTCGCGATCGGTTTCCTTGATGATATCCTCAACGATGTCCATCAGTTCTGTTTTCGCATCACGTATGCGGGTGCGCTTGTCCCTGTAGAGGATATACGCCTTGGCGGTACGGGCATGACCCCTTTCGATCAATACCTTTTCCACCACATCCTGGACATCCTCCACCCCGAAGGTCTGACCGTTGTATTCCTGTTTGAGCATCCGCAGCACATCCAGGGTAAGAGAAACCGCCAGTTCCCGGTCCTCCCCACCCACAGCGCGTGCCGCCTTAAAGATGGCATCGGTTATTTTGGAGTCGTCGAAGGGTACTTCCCTTCCATCCCTTTTTCTAATTGTAGTAAACAAAATAGTTCTCCTCTCTGTACGATATTGCTTTTATTTGCGATCCCTGACTCCCATTTCCTCCAGGCAGTCAAGGATTTCCCCCACATCTTTAAACTCTCTATAAACAGATGCAAAACGTATATAAGCCACCTTATCCAGTTTCAGCAGGTGCTCAATTACCATCTGTCCGATGGTCACACTCGGAATCTCAGGCTCAGTCTGATCCCGGAGTGTCTTTTCAATCTCATCAACGATATTCGATAAGGTCGTGCGCTTAATAGGCCTCTTCTCGCAGGCCTTCATGATGCCGGTAAGAAGCTTGTCCCGGCAAAAAAGCTCTCTCCTGCCATCCTTTTTCAGCACCCAGAGAGGCACATCCTCTACACGCTCATAAGTTGTGAATCGCCTGCTGCATAATCCACACTCCCGCCTGCGCCTGATGGCAAATCCATTATCCAGAGAGCGAGAATCTAAAACTCGCGATTCTCCATCTTTACAAAAGGGACAACGCAAAGGCCACCAATCCTTCCTCCCTATCTGGATTAGTCAACATAAAACGTCAACATATAGGGTAGTACAAAATTAATATCACTACATGTAGTATACACCACTTTAGTGGAAAATCCTTCTCACCTGACCATAAAAAAATGTCCCATTTTTATTTTTGGGACAGAAGTCTCAGGCCAAATTATTTATTAAGCTTTGATTTTCAAAAGGAGAAGTTCCTCGCACTCCTGAATGAAAATTAAAGAAAGCTTCTATTTCAACTGCAGCTGGCTTGTAGAAGAAAGCTCGACAAGTATTACATCCACACCAATTTTCACAATTTTCTCCCAGGGCACTACCACTTCTTCATTTTTTGTTAGAAAATTAAAAAAACGAGTATTGCCGGGCAGAATAATGGATTTGACACGGCCGGTTTCCACATCGATATCAATATCTCTGATCATACCCAACCGCTTGCCATCGATGACATTGATCACATCATGGAGCCGCAGTTCGGAAATCTTTAACACTGCTGCCACCTCCCTCAACATAATATATTATATGTTGGAAAGGAGCATTCGTGATTTAGTGTAGAGCACAGCTACAGGTAATATAACCCTAATTTACTTAAAGGAAAAAGCACTTGCACAGCGTATTGATAATTACTGGCAGATTGCTTTCGAAAACATTAAAAGGAATATCTGTGTTATTATTTTGAACTCTTATCTCTCGCCAGATATCCATCATCCTGCGTATCCAGTCCAGCAGGCGAAGCCTCAGGTCAATCTCCTTTTCATCCCCCTCAAATCCTTGCTGTGCCAGAGTTTCCTGAACAATAGCGCCTTCTTCACTATTCTCCAGGGCGTTTCCTGAAATATCCACAAAACACAGGGGTGGGAAGAGGACACACCACCAGTTAGCTCCCTTGCCCTCACCGAGCACTATCCTCAATGCCTCATACTCGCCCTGTGGCACCACTACATTTCCATAGGCCCGTGCAGGAAAGGCAAAGTGCCCCAGTTCTACCCGCACCGGATATGATAACCCGGCAGCGGCAACTGTCTCCCTGGCAACTGAGGCAAGTTGGGTGCGGTTTGCATTGATTATTTGTTGCGCCTCCTGGCAGTTCTTTGCCCCACTTAATTGCTGTCTCAATACCTCGACTACCCGATCGCGTACCATATATTTCAATTCCTGGTCCTGCTCTTGATCACTGTTGGCGATGACATGAAACCGAATCAGGTTATTTGTTGTAAAGGCTTTTTTAGCCTGAACCCTAAGGATATATGGAATAGACAGCAGTGTTATCAACAAAAAACAGATCAACAGCAAGTTCCTCGTCCTTTGCCGGAACATGATATCCCCCCTAGATGAATTTTCGCATATGGTTTAAGGCCGCTTTCTCCAGCCGGGAAACCTGGGCCTGTGATATTCCGATCTCTTCGGCCACTTCCATCTGTGTCTTTCCTTCGAAAAAACGCAGAGTTAAGATCAATTTCTCGCGGTTGTTCAATTTACAGAGGGCTTCCCGGATCGAGATCTTTTCCAGCCAGTTTAAGTCATGGTTTTTCTCATCACCAATCTGATCCATCACATAGATGGGGTCACCACCGTCATGATAAATGGGCTCAAAAAGGCTGACAGGTTCCTGTATGGCGTCCATAGCAAAGACAACATCTTCCCCCGGAATGCTGAGTTCCTTTGCAATCTCATTCAGTGAGGGTTCCCTGGAGTTTTTGTTGATCAGCGCTTCGCGTACCTGGATAGCTTTATATGCGGTATCCCTCAGCGAACGGCTGACCCTGATCGGATTATTGTCCCGCAGGTAGCGCCGGATCTCTCCGATGATCATCGGTACAGCATAAGTGGAAAACTTCACATTCTGGCCGAGGTCAAAGTTATCGATAGCTTTGATGAGGCCAATACATCCTACCTGAAAGAGATCATCCACAAACTCACCACGGTTAGTAAAACGCTGGATAACACTCAGTACCAGGCGCAGATTACCTTTGATCAATTTTTCCCGGGCGGTTTGATCACCCGCAATAATAGCCAGGAATAATTCCTGCATTTCGGAACTGGTTAAAACCGGCAGCTTTGCTGTATTGACTCCGCAGATCTCAACTTTGTTAACCATTCCGCCTGCTTCCTCCCCAGCGATCCTATTGTCGTTCTACATTATTGCCGGGGAGGTCTCAAATTATACCGTCAGACAGCTTAAAAAAACATTGAAACCATAAAAAGAAAACGGGAACAGCTTCTGCATGCTCCCAGCATTTCATATGCTATTTAAGTGTTATCAGGGGGATAGTAAACCTTTATACAGTCAGAAATGCGCCAGGAAGTAGAGTAGGCGGGGTCTCTTGCCGCCTGGTAGCGTTTAGGTCAGGACAGTCCGTTATACTGCCCCTTTCGTCTGGCAGTGCCTTAGTATCCCGGCCGTGCGCTACTGGCCTAGCAGTTGTATCCCCTACCCCTCATCGAACCGTACGTGCGCTATTAACGCATACGGCTCTCCGTAGTCATTATTCACGGATCTCACGCAAAGATTCTTACCCTGACAATCGTAAATAGTTCACAAATA
>NZ_CDRZ01000011.1 GCF_000946815.1 Syntrophaceticus schinkii
TTACTGTTTTATTATTAGGTAGGCCTTCCGTAATGGGGGGCACGTCCGGTCGGAGGATGGAGCTGTGGCAGTCCAGCTGCACCAGGAGCCGGCTCATTTCCTGAGCTGTTAAAGGATCACCGGCTTTTAGAGCACTTTTGCAGGCCAACATCACTGCCGCTTTCTCATTAATATCCAATGGCTTTGCTTCTGTTTTGGCCTGGCGTACCAGGTCAAGCAGTTCCTTAAAAACATCTTTAGGATTAGTATGCTGTCCCCAGGGTACACTTATCAATAAATATCTGTTGTTTTCCTGTTTTTCAAGAAGATAACCGATCTTTCTAAATAACTCGCTGTTTTCAGTATAGAGGATATCCTCCTCAGGAGTAAGCTGAATAATTTCAGGATATATTTTTTGCGAAAAACTCTTTTTTCTGTTTTATATTTGCTGTTATTTCTTCATACCTGATGCGCTCATGGGCGGCATGCTGATCAATAATAAAAACAGCTTCACCATATTCAGCGATGATATAGGTTCCCTGCACCTGTCCGAGCAGGCGCATTTTCTGAAAAAAGGCTTGTTTGTCAGGCAGTGACTGCCTTTCTGCAATCATCTCCCCTCTCTCGGAAAAGGGCTGCTCGAATGTATCGATCAGAGGCTGTGCGGTCTGAAAATGCAATCCCCTCTCCTGAAGCCGTGGGTGTTCCTTCTGCTGAGGATGCTCAGCCTGTGCGCCCAAAAAGAATTCAGGCATCCGCTGCTGCTGCAAATAATCAGCCAAAGCATCTCTGATCCCGTGGTATAAAATCCGCGCAACCAGCTGTGGATCGGAAAATCGGATATCACTCTTTGTCGGGTGCACATTGACATCTGTTGACCGCGGATCAATTGTTAAGAAAATTATTGCACAGGGATAGTGTCCGCTGGTAACCAACCCCTGATAGGCATTCTCCAGTGCACGGCTGAGCAGATAGTTGCGAATCAAGCGCCTGTTCACGAAAAAGGACTGGTAGTAGCGGCTGGCCCTGGTGAAGCCAGGATCTGAAATAATACCCTGAACCTCAATACCATCTTCAGCATGGGAGATCTGCAGAAATTGCCCTCTTGATTCCTTTCCATAGATAATTGAGGCAATCTCCAGGAGGTCATCCTGTCCTGGTGTAGAAAGGTTGAGCCTCTTTCCGGAATAGTAGCGAAAAGCTACTTTAGGGTAACCCAGTGCAAAGCGGGTAACCACATCTGCGATCGCTCCCGATTCTGATCGCGGGCTCTTTAAAAATTTGCGCCGCGGCTGGCTGTTAAAGAAGAGATCCTCTACAAGAATCTGGGTTCCCCGGGGGCAGCCCACAGGGGATACCTCTTTTATCTGACCACCCTCAACAATAACCCTGGTGCCGGCAACATCATCCGCTGTTTTCGTCAACAGAGTGAATCGAGAAACAGCGGAAATAGCCGCCAGTGCCTCCCCGCGGAACCCCAATGTAGCTACCTGGTTTAAATCATCTGTCTGCCTGATCTTGCTTGTAGCATGCCTGGCAATGGCCACTTCCGCATCCTGTGCGGTCATACCAACCCCGTTATCGATAACCTTGATCTCTTTAAGTCCCGCTTCTTTTATTTCAACGGTAATCTGTGTTGCACCCGCATCGATGGCATTTTCGATCAGTTCCTTGACAACCGATGCCGGTCTTTCCACTACCTCACCTGCCGCTATCTGGTTGACCACATCCTGGGCTAATAATTCAATTTTTCCCACAGATATCACCCTGTAGTATCTTACTCATCTGTCAGTTCCACATCTCCGTCTTTGGAATATTGAAAATAACGATCCCGCGGCTTATCCTGCAAATAGATGACATCGACCCCTGGATAGTCTTTCTTCTTTTCCTCGTATAGTTTTCTGGCATCCTCCTGACAGGATTTACAAGCCCTGGGGTGAAGACCAATAGCCTCTATCAGTTTTGAACTTCCATAGGGATACATCCCACGGGATCTGATCACCTGATAACCCGGGCAGTCATCACAAAGCCTGATATCTTCGTACTGCTGCTCCCTGATGCTGTCTGTGTCGTAATAGATATGCCTGCTCAACTCCAGGAAGTCACCATCCCTGGGATACTTCTCCTCACCTAACTCTGCGCGGTTTTTCCAGACCTCCCACAGATAGCTCACTAAACTTTGAATATATTCCATGTGTTCTTTAGTTTCGCGGAAATTCTCCGGTCGATAATCAGGTTCCCGCACCCAGGAATAATCAAGTCCCGCCATAGCCAGAATGATCCCGGTGTTCACATATGGCAAGGCTGTTTCAATGGCATAGCCGCCCTCCAAAACAGCCAGGTCGGGATCCAGTTTTTCGTTCAAACTGGCATAACCATGTGCTGTAAAACGCATGTTAGCCAGGGGATCTGTGTAGTGGTTGTCCTGCCCTGCTGAATTAACCACCAAATCAGGCTTGAAATCCTCCAGTATGGGCAGCACCAGGTTATCCAAAACATAATGAATCCCATCATCTGTGGTGTTTGGCTGCAGGGGGATGTTGATATTCATCCCGAAGGCATTTGGGCCGCCCAGTTCATCACAAAACCCCGATCCCGGATAGAGAGTACGACCATCCTGATGAAAGGATATGAACAGCACATCAGGGTCATGATAGAACATATCCTGTGTCCCATCACCATGATGGACATCAGTATCCACTATAGCAATTTTGGTTAAGCCATATTTTTGGCGAAGATATTCGATCATGATCGCTTCATTGTTGATATTACAAAAACCCCTGTTCCCATGGGCAACCCGCATGGCATGGTGTCCCGGCGGCCTCACCAGGGCGAAACCATTGTTGATCTCCTTGTTCATCAAGGCATCTGCCAGAACCAGGGCACCACCCACAGCAAACAGATGCGCTTCTGTTACTTGAGTTTCCACATCAGGCACACAAAAGTGTGCCCTGGCAATATCTTTGTGTGTGGCCAATCTCGGTTTATACTCAGCAATCTGTGGGAGATCCATAATCCCCTCTTCAAACAGCTGATCCCTTGTATAGAGCAGTCTTTCCTCACGCTCCGGGTGGGTCGGAGAGATCGCCCAGTCGAAAGCGGGAAAGAATACTAAGCCTGTTTTGTGTTCCATTAAGCATCACCTTCTTCCCGATACTGAATAATTCCTGTGGGGAACTGCACACAGACATCGATCAAACGCCCGCCCTGTTCTCCACCCCCGCACCATATTGAACAGTTCGCTGTAGACAAGTTCAGGCTCTTCTTTCGCTGGGATACCAATCTTTTCCCCTTCCTCTTTGAGCCTGTCCATAGCGAAGCTTTCAGCACCGGCAAGGGAGTCAATTTTTTTTTAGCTTCTCTTGAACACCGTTCTCTTCAATAAAATAAAACTTCCTTTCTGTATCAAAGTGAAAGGTCAGTCGTAAATTTGTTTTGGCAAGAGCAGCGCCGATGGCATTGGCCACATCTGCATCAGGTGGAGTCAGTGCGCTGCAGCCCATCTCTTTACCTAAAAGAGGCAGCAAGGCAGGAGATGCGGCTCCGATTCCTACCAGGTTCTGAGGCCGTATTTTCTTTCTCTGCTGCAGTTCCCAGATACGGTAGGCTGGTTCCTGTTCCCAGTCTGTGAACATGGACTCGATCTCACCTGCAATACGCTCAACTGTCTTTTTCAGAACAAGCTCTGCCGCCAGCTTTGAGTCGACGCCCAGTTCCTTACCCAGTATTTCCATAGCCTTGTTTGCTTGCTTTTGATCACCGATCTCTGTCAGGCCTGTCACCCGCATGGCATCAGTGGGTGTAGGTCGTGCACCACCTAAACAATATGCAGCGCCCTCACGGTAAGGCATGATCTGTAGAACACCGTCTTGAACCTGCAGACAGCTGTCACCACCTACAGCAGCAGGGCTGGTAGCAAAGGCCCTCACATGGGTGAGCTTGTCATCGATGCGCGCCCCCCTGGAGGCGAGCAGCGGTTCTCCGGATAGAATCAGGGCGAGGTCCGTGGTGGTTCCACCGATATCAACCACTACTGAAGTCTCGTCCCCTGGGGGTGAGTGCCAGTCCACCGGACGGGTGGCCTGGACCGGTCCGGGGCCGGGTAAAAAGTGGTTTCCCGGTTTTTGCGCAGATAGATCAAAGGGCAGTGTACCTCCATCAGCCTTTAAAATATAGAGAGGAGCGGTAATTCCCCTTTGTTCAAGA
>NZ_CDRZ01000012.1 GCF_000946815.1 Syntrophaceticus schinkii
CAGTCCGCTGCCATCCTCAATATCGATAATATAGCCCTGAATGCGGGCGATCCCGTCTTTTGGGTTTGTCGGCTAGTCGCCTCTTCCACCTCCACCTCCACGGACTCTCCCCGGCCTTGGACAGGTGCTGACAGGGCAGCAATCTCTTCCCTGCTATGGAGGGCCTTTACCTGCACATCCTCCAGGTGAGAGGAGTCACTCCCCTTGATAACGATCTTCTTGCCGATCTCATCCTCCAGTTCCCGCAGATGACTGCCCCCTCCACCGATGAGGAAGGCAGCCACAGTGGGATGCATCTCCACTAGAATTCCCTCTGTATCCCGCTCCTGTTCAGCCAGGAACCTGATCTCCTGGCAGGCCTGCATGCTCACTGTTTCTTCAGAGAGCACCCTTCCTGTTCCTTCACAGTAGGGGCAGGGGCGCTGCAGCAAACTGCTCAGACTCGGACGCACCTTTTTTCTGGTAAGCTCTACCAAACCCAATTGGGTAAGGCCAAGCACACATGTCCTGGTCTTGTCTTTTGTCAGTTCCTCCTCCAGCTGCCGTGTTACCTCGCTGCGGTGCTCCTGGAGTTCCATATCAATAAAATCGATAACGATGATGCCGCCTAAATTTCGCAGCCGGATCTGGCGCACGATCTCCTGAATAGCCTCTATATTGGTGCGAAAGATCGTCTCAGCAAAATTCTTTGTCCCGGTGTATTTTCCTGTATTGACATCGATCACGGTAAGTGCCTCAGCTTCATCGATAACAAGGTAGCCCCCACTCTTGAGCCAGACCTTAGGACGCAAGGCCTTGTTGATTTCCTGGTCGAGCTCATAGTCATCAAAATCTGATGTAGTAAGAAAAACTCTGCTGCTATAATGAGGTGCATATGCCTGGACTAGCTCTAAAATCTTTTCATAGGTATCCTGGTCATTGGTTGTCAAGCGGTCGACATCTTCCCCGAACAGATCTCGCAAAACCCAGGATACCAGTTCCAATTCCCGGTGGATCACAGCAGGTGCACTTTTGTGTACAGCCTTCTTCTGAACCACCTTCCAAAGACGATACTGTTCCTGCACATCCTGTTCCAGTTCTTCTGCTGCGGTCCCCTCAGCAGCAGTGCGTACAATCAAGCCACGGCCCGGGACACAGACCTCTTCGGCTATTTTCTTTAAGCGGTCACGCTCCCGCTCGGACCTGATCCGTCGGGAAACCCCAACAGCATTGAATTCCGGCATAAAAACAACATAGCGCCCCGGAAATGTTAAATGTGTCGTCACCCGCGCGCCCTTGGTCCCGAAGGGTTCCTTGACTACCTGAACAAGAATCTCTTGCCCCTCATGGACAGTATTCTGAATAGGCAGTGACCTGCCGCTGTTCGGCCGCGCATCCTCCACATATAAAAAGGCGTTCCTTTCTAACCCGATATTGACGAAAGCCGCCTGCATCCCCGGCAGTACATTGGCTACCCTTCCTTTATAAATGTTCCCGGCTAAACGCCTTTGAAAAGAACGATCAAGGTAAACCTCTACCAGTTTCCGGTCCTCTAATACAGCAGCTTTCGTTTCTTCCTTTGTAACATGAATATATATTTCTTTCTGCATTTCCCCTCAACCTTCAATTAAATTCTTCTGTCTTTCCCAACGGATCAAGCAAGCGGTTGCCCTCCAGGCGGTAAAGCCCGGTGCGGGTGACATGGGAAAGCAGCAGAGATTCGGTTCCCGATTTTGTGATCAGATCTAAAAGACCGCTCACAGGAACCTCTCCTTTACCCACTTTCATCAAAAACTCCAGGAATAACCGCCCACCCTCATCACAAACACCGCTTTTGATGATCGCTGCTGACACATCAAAGACCTTGCCATCATGAGGTCTCTCATAACACCAGGATTCCTCGCTTTTAATATTGTTTAACAGTTGCTCCCCATCAGCATTACAATGATGCGGAGAAAGATTCACAATATAGCGAGCGCAGTTGATCAACTTCCCCAACCCTACATCACCAGGCGGAACCAGGATCAAGCGGTGTGCCCTGATACCTGGCTGCAGCTGGCGATTCAGACTTTCAAGATCGTCCTCTAAAGTAGTGATAGTTTCCTCTAATTCCAGATCCATATACTCCCGCAATCCCGCCACACCCACTCCTAAAGGGGGGCCAAAAGAAAACTTCGGGCGCGTATTATACCCCCTTGTATAAGTAAGTGGGAAAGAAGCCCGCCGTAAGGCCCGCTGCATTGCTGTCATCAACTCGCGGTGGGAAAGAAAACGTGCTCTATCTTGTTTAGCGTATTGAAGACGGTAGACAGGCACCCCTCATCCCTCCCTCACCAATGAGTGGCCACACCTAAGGATGCACAGACCCACA
>NZ_CDRZ01000013.1 GCF_000946815.1 Syntrophaceticus schinkii
GAAGCATCTAGGTTTAGAAAGCATTACAGTTCAGGGTACTAAAAAGGTAGAAACTCACGCCTACCTTTGTGCAATAGCGCTGATAGCTACAGTAACAGCCGTCAATACAGCTGAAAGAGAACAAAAAGCAGCTTAATTCTAATCAAGAAAGCACTTTAATTACCAAGGGGGTGGTGTCTGCCTTTTTGTAACTAGTAGCTATTATTTACCAGTAATGCTCCATGCGCTGCCGTTATTTGTTAATCAAAAGCGGTGGTCCAGTTGTTAATTTTTGTTTAAACTTTGATTTTTGAATTATGAAATTCTCTCAATCAGCAAAAGGGAGAGTACCACACTAAAGAAAATGATCGGCCAGTTAACAACATCCGGAATACCCTTCAGTCCGGACGCCCCTCCCACATAATCGATATTCATCAATACCACACGAACGATCTCTCCAAAGCCTAAAGTTGCAATAGCCAGATAATCTCCTCTCAGCCTTAAGGTAGGCAGACCGACTATCACCCCTGCTACTGCAGCTGCCAGCATACCAACAACAATGGCCAGAGGAAAGGGAAGCCCGAGGTTCGTCGTGATCACACCCGCCGGCATAAGCCCCAACAGCCATAAAACCCGCATGCCCCAGGGAAAACTCCCCTGTGAAGCCGTTAATTAGGTTCAAGCTGGCAGCCAAAATAATATTGATCCCCATCAGAAAAAGGTTTGTTGTCCAGTATCCTGAGATCATACCCCCGCTGATCCCTACTTGAACAATGGCAAAAAACGCACCCAGTACCAGACATATTATGATGACTGATAAATGTTTTTTCTGCATCATCTCCACCTACACTTTCTCTTGAATGCCTTTACCAAGCAGTCCAGTAGGCCGGATCAAAAGGATAAGGATCAGAATGATAAAGGCAACCGCATCCCGGTACATGGAACCGCCGAAGGCGGCGACCCAATGCTTCGGTCATTCCCAGCAGGATTCCTCCCAGCATAGCACCCGGGACACTGCCGATACCACCGAGAACCGCGGCAATAAATGCCTTCAATCCGGGCATCAGGCCCATTAATGGTTGAACATTAAAACAAATACCGTACAGCATTCCGGCGGCTGCGGCCATCGCCGAACCAATAAAAAATGTAATGGCAACAGTGTAATTGACATTGACTCCCATTAACTGTGCCGCCTGCCCGTCAAAGGATACTGCACGCATCGCTTTCCCAGTCCTGGTTCTGTAGATGATGAACTGTAAAACAATCACCAGTACCAGTGTGGTTCCCAGGACCAGCAGATCCTTATTAGTGATGATCACTCCTCCCAAAGTATATGTGCGCTCAGCGAGGATTTCAGGAGGGAAGGACCTGATATCTGCTCCCAGAAAATACATCATAATATACTCCAGAAAAAGAGAAACACCGATGGCACTCGTCAGGGCAGCCAGCCTGCTCACAGGCCGTACCCGGCGGTAGGCTACACGCTCGATCACCACCCCCAGAATAGCGCAGGTAAGCATTGCTATAACCAGGCAGGGTATAAACCCGAAACCCATCAGGGCGGCACCAAGGGCAACATACGCCCCCACCATAATCACATCTCCATGAGCAAAGTTGATCAATTGGATAATACCGTAGATCATCGTATACCCAACTGCGATCAGGGCATAAATACTTCCCTGGGATAATCCGTTGAGCAATTGCTGCAGCAGGTCCTGCATCAGCTCACCTCCATGTTCTGCATCTCAAAGCAGGAAAAAGGGAAGGGCATCTGCCCTCCCTTTTCTACCTGCAAGTTGTGCTCTTTAATGCACAGGTTGCATCTTCTTGATTAGCTTCTGTTTGCCGTCCATCATCTCGATGATGGAAACCTCTTTAATCGGATTGTGTTTTTCATCAAAGGACAGTTTTCCGGTAACACCTTCAAAATCCTTGATATTTGCCATAGCATCCTTGATCTTCTGCGGATTGGCCTCTCCGGCCTGTTTGATCGCCTCAACCATCAGATACCCGGCATCATAGCCTAAAGCTGCAAAAGCATCAGGTGCAGTACCGTGCTTCTTTTCGTAGGCCTTGACAAAATTCTGAATGCGCTCAGATGGGTCTTCAACAGAGTAATGGTTGGTAAAGTAGCACTTAGCAAGGTTATCTGCACCTGCAAGACTCACTAATTCCGGGGAGTCCCAGCCATCCGCACCCATAATCGGAAGATCGATACCCAGTTCACGGGCCTGCTTGATGATCATTCCCACCTGGTTGTAGTAGGCAGGTATGTAAATAAAATCGGGTTTCTTGGCGGCGATACTGGTCAGCTGCGGTTTAAACACTGTGTCTGTGTCCACAAAACCCTCTTCAGCAACTATCTTGCCACCCTTATCTGTGAAGAACTCCTTGAAAGTCTTGCCCAGCCCTACACTGTAATCATTGTTTTTGTCCACCATGATGGCTCCGTTTTTCAGCTGCAGTTCGTCGCTGATATAGTTGGACATAACCTGAGACTGGTCCGGGTCAATGATACAGACACGAAAAACATAATCCCGCACCTTTTTGGTCTTCTCATCATAGGTGACCTCAGGAGCAGTGGCCGCAGTAGCAAGGAGCGGTATCTTACTCTTTGTCAGAAATGGTTCTTCTGCCTGAACATTACCGGTAGTAGCAGGGCCGATTATAGCCACAACACCCTTGGAAACCAGCTTTTCCGCAACATTGCGTGCTTCCCTGTTCTGGGATTTATTATCCTGTACCAGGCCCTCTATCTGTTTGCCCAGAACACCACCTTCTTTGTTGATTTCGTCAAAGGCAAGCATAATACCGTTTTTACAGCTTGTTCCATAGGTAGCCACCGGGCCTGACAGTTCGTAGTTGACCCCTATTTTTATTGTGTCTTTTGATTCGCCACAACCCGCCGCAAAAACCCCTAAAACAAAGATCAAAGCGGTCAAGAGGGCAACAGACTTGCTCATTTTACCCCTAAACTTCATAACATAACATCCCCTTCCAGTTCCTGTTCTCTCTTGATTCTCTCTTGCTTTAAGATACAACCTTCCATACCGCTTGACAAATCAAATATTTACCTGCTTTTTATCCGGCAGCCATTTGGGGCTTTCTCCCACCAACTACGCTTGCATTTAGAAACAGGGACTTCTCGGGATATGCCAGCTGATGTGAGTATAATCATCGGGCTATCCCCAGTCACCCAACAGTTCTGGTGCAACTCATCGATTCTTAGAAGCGAAGAAATACACCACGACCCCCCTCTGCTCAAACCCCCTCTCTTATTGATAACTACCGCTTCAGCACCCAGTATGGTACATCAAAAATGTTATTCAAGGTTTATTCGTCAAACTTTCAAAAAACCCTTCTTTATGTGGGTCTTTATGTGGGTCTTTTTCCTGAACCAGACAAAAGCACCCGCTTATCACCAACCGACGGGTTTTCCTCTGGCGGTCAAAGTGCTCCAGTAAGGGAAGGCAGAAGCGCCTTGATGTGCCCAGGATGTCCCTGGCCTGGCCTATGGTCACCTCTCCGTGCTCCTGCAGGTGTTTCTCTAAGATCTCCCAGGCCTGGTTCACTGCCTCTTGTAAAAAATATAACTCCTCACCCACCTTGACCAGTATCCCCTGTTGGATGCAGTACTGCAGCAGGTCAAGGTTGTTTCCCAGCAGTTCCTGAACTTCCCCTGCTCCTGGTGGAGAAAAGGGCTGTGCTGCCATTTTTCGACGCATTTCCTGGACGTGATCCTGCTGCTCCTCTGTGAGACTGATCTGATACCCTGGAAGCGCCAAGTTCTGCCCATCGATTACAATCTCTCCCTGTTCTGCCCATCTATCCAGAAGTGCCTGGTAAAGGCGCGGTGTCAGAGACTTCCAGAGGCGGGTGCGCAGTTCCTCTTTGGGATAGCCGCCGCGCAGGGGAAACTCCCGATGATATTTTTCCATTGCTTCCTTAACCTGTTGTGTCCACTCTTCCTGTAAGCGGGTCGGGGCAACAAACAGATCTTTGTCAGAAGCAAGGATCACTTTGAGCTCCCCGGATTCCTCTAATTCCTTTAGGATCTGGCGCATTTCATCCTCACTGAAGCCTGTCTTGCCCGCCAGTTCTGTCAAAGCAACCGGCATTTTTGCGGAACGCAGCTCTTCGGCAACTCTGGTGGTTGGGGTGCCTGTGAGCTTGCGTTCCAGGCCGTCGAGTACCTCATCACGGAAACGCCTGTGACGCCTTCCCCCAACCTCAATAATCTCTCCCCCACCGATGGTGGTAACCGGGGAGTAGTGCCTGATCACAAAACGGTCATGAACTGTGGCCACAATAGGCTCTTCCAGTTCAAATTGCACAGGTGCGGTGCTGCCGGGGTGAAGCTCATCGCGGTCCAGGAGCCGCACCCTGCCCAGGGCCTCTTTTGTACCCAGGTGAAAGCGGACACGCTGCCAGTTTTTTAAATAGCGAGGTGCCCTCTTCAGCAGGTGCAAAGATGCTGTAAGGCGCCTCACCACAGGAAAGGACCCGGGTGTAACAAGCACATCACCGCGAGCGACTTTGTCTAAATCAATACCGGTCAGGTTAACAGCTACCCTTTGCCCAGCCAGGGCTTCCTCTACTTTATGGCCGTGTACCTGGAGTGAGCGCACCCGGCCCTTTAGTCCTGAAGGCTGGATCTCCAGTGTATCACCGGTGAGGAGATGTCCGCTGAACAGTGTCCCTGTAACAACAGTTCCAAATCCTGTTATAGTGAAGACCCTGTCCACAGGCAGCCGTGCCTCCCCGGCCCGAGGCTTCGGGTCAACATCCAGGGCCATTTCTTCTAAAACTTCCCGCAGCTCGTCCAGGCCCTCTCCGGTAATCACAGAAGTGGGGATGATGGGGGCTGTGGAGAATCTGGTGGGAGCCAGCAGTTCCTGAACATCTTCCTCTACCATCATCAGCCACTCCTCATCCACCAGGTCAGCCTTGGTAAGCGCAACAACCGCTTTTTGGATATGCAGCAGCTCAAGAATATCCAGGTGTTCCTTCGTCTGAGGCATCACACCTTCATCTGCGGCAACCACAAAGATGACCAGGTCAATGCCTCCCGCGCCGGCCAGCATGTTTTTGACAAAGCGCTCATGCCCGGGCACATCCACAATCCCCGCGGTAACACCTCCGCTGAAGCGCAGAGGTGCAAATCCCAGCTCAATGGAGATTCCCCTCTCCTTTTCCTCCTTTAAGCGGTCCGTATCAATACCGGTCAAAGCTTTGACCAGCTCAGTTTTCCCATGATCCACATGTCCTGCCGTTCCAACAATGATAAATGAATCCACTAAAATCACCTTTCTCGGGGTCATAGTGACAAAGGGACGGGGGTCTTGTCACCCTCCGGAACGCCACAGGGGGCGTTCCCTACATCCCCCCGCATACGTACGACAGCTATTCCCACTTCCAACCTCCCGCTTCCCACATCTCATTAACTAACCACCAACCTGAAAACCAGAAACCGGAGACTGGAAGTCGGAGGTCTGAGAGACATAAACGTGCACTGGGGACTGTCCCCCTTGTGTCCCCCTTGCACACACATCTATTCCCACTTCCTACCTCTCACTTCCCACTTCTCATTTACTAACCACTAACTGCAGAGCCTTGGCCAGGACTTCTTCATCACCCGGTAACAGTGTGCGGGGGTCGATGAGCACCCCTTCATCCTGCAGGCGCACCACAACCGGGGGATCCCCCTGGCGTAGCCTCTCTGCCAGGTTGACTGGGCTGATCTCTTTTGGATAGATGGCAACCAGGGTTGTCGGCAGTTCTGCCAGGGGGAGTGACCCCCCACCTGCCCGCGAAACCCCCGGTTTAAGCAGAATATTACAGTTTTTGAGTGTGCCTGTCAGCAGATCCTTCAATTCCACAGCCTTTTTCTCCAGCTCTGCTGCAGTTATGGAAAGCATGCGCAGAACAGGGACTTTTTTTTTGCACATCTTCCTGCAGGTAGGCCCTCAGGGTAGCCTCCAAGGCAGCCAGTGTCATTTTATCTATCCTCAACGCCCGCAGCAGCGGGTCCTCCTTTAATAGCTGTACCATCTCGGCTCGACCCAGGATGATTCCGGCCTGGGGTCCCCCCAGCAGCTTGTCCCCACTGACAGTAACTATATCAATTCCGGCAGCCAGTGTCTCCTGGACTGTGGGTTCGGGATCTATGCCATACTGCTGCAGGTCAACAAACACACCACTGCCCAGGTCCTCCATCACAGGAATCTGGTGCCTCCGGCCAACCTCCACCAGTTCTCTCCGCATCACCTCTCTGGTGAAACCGACCACCCGAAAGTTGCTGGGGTGCACCTTGAGAAACAGAGCGGTATCAGTGCCCACGGCTCGCTCATAGTCCCGGGGATAGGTGCGGTTGGTGGTGCCTACCTCTCGGAGAACAGCACCACTTTGGGCCATAACCTCCGGGATGCGAAAGGACCCGCCGATCTCTACTAGTTCACCCCGTGCCACAACAACCTCTTTCTCCCGGGCCAGGGCATGGAGAGCAAGGAGTACTGCACCGGCATTGTTGTTGACCACAAGTGCCGCCTCAGCACCGGTTAGCTCACAGAGGAGTTTTTCTACATGGCTGTAGCGCTCACCGCGCTCTCCGCTGTCCAGGTCCATCTCCAGGTTGCAGTATCCTCGCGCAACATTGGTTACAGCCTTGATGGCAGCATCACTCAAAGGAGCCCGCCCTAAATTAGTATGCAGGACAACACCGGAGGCATTGATCACCGGACGCAAACTTGTCTTCATCCTTTTTTCTACCAGGCAGTCACTTCAGCAGCCAGGGAACCCAGATCCGGCGGCATCAGCCCATCCTTCAAAATGCCTGTCCGCCAATAGGACAACACCTCCCGTGCAGCCTCGGTCAGCAGCTGCGGGGGACAGTCTACAGGCTCACAACAGTTCAACAATTCATGAACAGCGGGCAGCTGTCGCAGCAGTTTTTCTTTTTCCACAAGGAACTCCCTCCACTCACTTTATTCCACATTCCTAGTTTAAAATTCCTCTCAATGGGATATATATATTTAGAACCAGTTTACCCTTTTTTGCCACCTAAATAGCATAAGACAGCTCATTTCTCCATATTACTTAAAGAAAGGCATTTTGGGAGGAGAAGGCATCTTGTTCAGCCAAAAATTTATTAATATAAATACAGCTCCTGTAACCCCCATCCGACAGGAACTCCGTGTGTTCATCGATGATCGACATGCTGTACAGGACCTCGCAGAGATGCTGGCAGCACTGCTGAGAGAATTGAACCCCCATGGCAGGCGCCAGCCGGTGCTCCTGGCTGTAGGCACTGACCGTTCTACAGGTGACAGTTTGGGTCCCCTGGTCGGCACACGCATCAAGGAGCTGGCACCGGATCTGCTTCCTGTTTACGGAACCCTCGATCAGCCCGTACATGCAGTTAACCTTGAGGAGAAGGTCCAGGAAATAAGGGACAACATCCCTTATCCACTTATTATTGCCGTAGATGCCTGCCTTGGTCAACTCCAAAACGTGGGTTCCGTAAATATGGGAAGGGGATCTCTCCAGCCGGGAACCGGTGTAAACAAGGTGCTGCCTTCTGTGGGAGAAATCTTCTTTTCCGGAGTCGTCAATATCGGAGGCTACTTGGAATACCTGGTTCTACAGAATACACGCCTCAGCCAGGTGATGAAAATGGCTGACTGCATCGCCCAAGCCCTGATAACTGGATCTATGCTGGCAAGAAAGGATTACTAATATAAAAGTTATCCTGATGGGAAGTGAGTGGAAAGAGGATCCGGCTGTCTGCTGAAAATCTGCTAAAACAAACCGAAGCCACACACAGCCAGACCCGAATGAGGAGAACCCCAGAGAAAACTAACTCAGGCGCTCCCTCACCTCTTCTACGATTTCTTGTGCACTTTGTCCGGCGGCATTGATCACCGGGGCTGTGGTACCGATATCCTGCTGCTGCAGCATATTGCTGTCCACACCGCTGACGATGACCACACGGGCACGCTTCAGATTCCCCGCATCCAGCCCGACAACCTGGTGGCCAGCTTTTTCCAGCGCTCTCTGCACATTGCCCAGCCCCTCTTCAACTGCGATAAAAGCCATTGTTCTCCCCCTTAG
This sequence comes from Syntrophaceticus schinkii, assembly GCF_000946815.1. Lineage (GTDB taxonomy): Bacteria > Bacillota > DSM-12270 > Thermacetogeniales > Thermacetogeniaceae > Syntrophaceticus > Syntrophaceticus schinkii. The sequence goes on from NZ_CDRZ01000013.1 coordinate 8,089, forward strand.
AGTTTTTGTTATTGTTTCGCATTTATCCTGGCTTTATGCGCAGTCAGATCAGGGGGAGATCAGGGGGACGTAAACAATAAAGACCTGGCAGATGAGATGTGGGAAGTGGGAAGTGGGAATAGTTGTCCGAAGCCGGAGGTCGAAAGTCGGTAATCGGAGAAAATTGGTTATTTGCCGGTTTTGGTTTCGTTTTTGGCTTCAGCTTTCACAGGGGCAACAGGGGCTTCTGTGGATAGGCCTTCCAAATCCATGCGGCATTCCCCGCGCAGGATTGCTCCCTCCTCTACCAGCAGTTTTTCAGCCTGAAAATTCCCGTAGAGTTTTCCTTTTGAGGTAAGCTCTAATTTCTCTACCGCTTTTATCTCTCCCTGCACAAAGCCGGCGATAAGGATACTATTGCCCTGGAGATCACCCTCCACCAGGGCGTTTTCTCCGATGACAATGTCACCCCCCGCTTTCACAGAGCCCTTCATTCTACCATCGATGCGAAGGGAGCTGCTTGTCTCTATGGTCCCCTCCCACGTGGCATCACTTCCCACAATGGACCCTGTTTTTTCGCTTCTGACATCTCTTTTCAGTAAGGCCACTCCTTGCCCTCCTTTGCTCCCAGTGTCATTTATTTCAGGACACTCAATGGATCCACCAGAACACCGTGCTTTTCCACCATAAAATGCAGATGAGGCCCTGTGCTCCGGCCGGTACTGCCGGCCAGGGCAATTTTCTGGCCCTTGCTAACCCGCTCCCCTTGCTTCACCAAACTCTTGCTTAAATGACAGTAAGATGTCCTGTAACCGCTAAGTCGGTGAGAGATGACCACAGTGCGGCCATAGCCGGAACGGTAACCTGTAAAGGTGACAACTCCATCCCCTGCTGCGGTGATCGGTGCTCCATAATCGGCAGCGAGATCGAGCCCATCGTGAAACTCGATACGCCCTCCTCCAAAGGGTGATTTGCGGTTGCCAAAGTGTGATGTTATTCTTCCATTGGCAGGCCAGTGATCAGGCAGAGAAGCCAGGTAGGCATAATGTGCATCCACATCGCTTTCCAGGGTCTGTAGTGTCTGGCATACTTCAACAGACTCACGGCATACCTCTGATATGCTCCGGGATACCTCATGGGAAGTCAAAGATTCTTCCTTGGAATCAGATTTCCAAAAAAGACGGGGTGTTCGGGTGGAAGTGCCGCTTGCCCTGCTGCTGTAACTGCTGCTGCCTTTCTCTTCTATTTCTATCCCGACCTTCTCCCTGACCCTCTGGTCGAGATCTCGCACTTCTTCCAAATAGGATTTAGCTTCTACAGCCTCCTGCCGGAGAGAAACCAATTCCTCCTGATGCTGCTGATTTACCTGGCGCAGTTTGGCCAGTTCCTCTTGATCAGAGCGCGCCCTCCAGGCAGAATAGTAGCTCCAGGTACAGCCCGTTATAAAGACAAGGATGGTCAAGCAGCTGCAAACAGCTAACCAGAAAGGCATACTGACAGTTTTTGTTTTTGCTCCCTTCGGGGGAACCACCAGAAGGGTTAAGGGGCGAGACAATAAGCGTTTCACTCGCCGGTATATAACCTTGGGCATGTCCTCTGTTCCTTCCGTATAGAAAAACGCTGCCTCTGGAAAATTATTACCTCTTCGTAAGAGGAGTATTGTTTGTCCACTATACCCATTTTTGCATATTCAATAAAGCTTTTGGCAGACATCAAAATATCAAAAAACCGATCATCTTTTGTTCCACAGTGAGGGAACATCATCCAGTCTGCAGTTAAATCTTTTGATTGAGTGCCTTTTTGATAGCGATCTGTTCCTCGTCACTTAAGAGATAAGAAGATTTTCCCCTCACCACGTTTTTAGCATAAATGCGGCACTCATCCCGCCCCACCAGACTGCAGAGGACAACCCCATTTCCCTGTGGGGTAAGCAGTGCCAGGGCAAAACTCAGATCACCGCCCATATCCGGAAAGGCGTTGAACCTGAAAAGCCCTACATTCCTAAGAGACTCTGCTGTTGCTCCCTGTAGTTTTTCACAGAGGTCATGCAGTTCTGTCAGATGCCTTTCCACAGCCTGATTGGAGTCCACCGCTTCCTGCAGAATAGCTTCCAGATTCTCGCCGCTGGATCCTTTCATCAAGCGCTTGAAGCGACGCTCCACAAGAAAAAGGCGTATACTCAACAATAAAAACACCAGACACAGAAACACCAGTACTCCGAGTACAATCAAAAGCTCTTGGTTTTCCTGGAACATCACAGTCAGATCCATTGGATTGAGATACCTCTTCTTTGTTTTTTTGAGGCTACAATAATTAATTCAACATAGACATAAATTCAACATAACTTTTTTATTTCCTCTTAAAGATACCAAAATATCCAAAAAGCCTGCTTAATGCCCGCCTGACCAGACGGTCAGCGAATAGGCTGTGGCTTTCTATCTGACTGCAGACACAGCTCTTGCCTTTCCGACCACCTTCCCGACCAGACGGTCGGTGGGCTTCTATTCCTTTTTCGGCTTCTGGTAGATCATGATAAATTCATGGATCTTATTTACGCGGAAAACATAAGGGTAACCAAGGGGGCGCAGGTTGTTGTACTCTTGTCTTCTATCCCAGATAATAATGTCATCCAGGAAAAACCCCAGATGCTGCATCACTGCTGTAAGATCCATGTGCAGTGGGAAAAAGCGCGGCCCTTTTCTGATATCCATAACAATAACAACACAGTATGCACCAGGAAAAAGGCAGCTGTATACCTGCCTGAAAACAGCTGACAGAGAATCCAGGAACTCCTGGTAGTCCTCAATATTGCCAAGATCTGCGGCATCTTCACCATAGTAGCGGAGGGGTTTACCATCTGCGCTCCTGCGCTGACGCAGGATATCCCAGTACGGGGGTGAGGTAATACAGAGCCCTGCACTTTCAGGTGGCAGATACTCCTCCATTGAACGGGCATCTCCCGCTATAAGTCTCGGGTAGGCTGACCTGTCACCCGGGATTTGGTCAAGGCGCTTTTTTGCCAGCTCAAGAAATTCAGGGGCGATCTCAAACCCCACAGAGGGGATGCCAAAGCGATAAGCGGAACAGAGAGTGCTGCCGCTCCCCAGGAAGGGGTCAAGAACCATCCCCTTCTGTCTGCGGTAGAATACCTCGACCAGGCGGTCGGTAAGAGCCGCAGGGAACATGGCCGGGTGTTTGATGCTGCGCTCCTCTGTATTTTTAGCAAGATCATCCCATACACTGATCGAATAGCGAAGCCATGTTTTTCCGTCAAGATCAGGCAGTGTATTCTTACGGTTTATGTTGTCCGACTTCCCGGTTTTTACATCCTGGGGTGCCACTAAAAAAATCCCCTTTCGGAATATTTTTCTGCTGCTAGTTCATTATAGCAAATAGCCACCGCATCGGGCTTGAATTATTCATTATGTCAGGTACACGCAGGAACTGATCAGCTGTTCGAAGCAATCCCCGCCGGTTGGTGGTTGGGAAAAAAGATTGTTATGCTGCCTGAAAAATGAGATGTGGGAAGTGGGAAGTGGGAGGTTGGAATAGAAGCCAGGGGTCGGAAGTCTGAAAAAAGATGAACCCCAGCTAATCTTAAGACAATAAAGCAAGCCCGGCCCCGATTTATCTGGTAAAATGATGTAGATGCAGGTGGTCTTTCACTCCTGTGTGCCTGTGGCAGAAAGTCAACAGCGGCGGTTCTTAGATGGAATGCCGACACAGCCACCGAACTCGGGATGATACTCAGACAGCAGAATACACACTGTTTAATTTACTATACTATAGGGAAATGGGAAGTGTAAAAAACCCAATAAAGAGATAGGAGAGAGATCTCGTGAATAGAGAAGAGCTTACTAATTTACTACAAGATGTACAGGAGGGTAAAGTGAGTGTTGAGCAAGCCACGAAAACCCTAAAACACCTTCCCTATGCAGATATTGGATCAGCAAAGATCGACCACCACAGAGATTTGCGCCGCGGATTCCCTGAGGTTATTTTTTGCCAGGGGAAAACCCCACAGCAGGCGCTGGCCTCCTTCCAGGAATTGGCAGAACACAGCGGCCGCGTCCTGGCTACTCGGATTTCACCGGATGCAGCCGCTCTGATCAGATCTCAGTTCCCTGAAGCATGCTATCGCCAGGACGCAAAAATCCTATACCTCAATCCCAGAGCAGCAAAACCGTGCTGGGGCCGGGTCGCTGTACTGACAGCCGGAACCAGTGATCTTCCGGTGGCTGAAGAGGCCGCTCTGACCGCGGAACTGCTGGGAAATGAAATAATCAGAATCTATGATGTGGGTGTTGCAGGGCTGCATCGCCTTTTCCCACACCTGGAGGAACTGGACAGGTGCCAGGTTTTGGTCGTTATCGCCGGGATGGAAGGAGCACTCCCCGGGGTAGTGGCAGGCCTCACTGATAAACCTGTGATTGCTGTTCCCACCAGCACAGGATATGGTGCCGGTTTCGGCGGTCTGGCAGCACTCCTGACCATGCTCAACAGTTGTGCACCAGGGATCGGGGTAGTAAACATCGATAATGGCTTCGGAGCAGCTGTGCTCGCCCATCTGATCACAAAGAGCGGTTCCCACAGTGACAGTAATCAACAGGAACAGCCCTGATATACTATCGCTTTTGCCATATGCGGGGAGTCAAAACAGGGTGCTGCCGCTTTCAATGGGACTATGATAAGGATGCCCTGATATCCCACGAGCCACTCCTCTGCTGTTTAATAAGTTTCTTTAAAATTTGATAAAGGTGTCCCTGCATTGGCCGGCTGCAGGACTTGGAATGAATGGTTTCCATGGAACTTGGATAAAGGTATCGGGGCCTTGCTCAGAGCGCTTTACCATTTCACGTTTTATTGAAAGCTGAATGTGATAACGGTTCACTGCCAGCACTTCAGGGATCAAAAAGTGGCTAAAAAGCCAGGTTTATTAAGATGCGAAAGAAGATACGAAAGGAGGAGCGCCATTTCCCCCCTGGGGATCATATCCTGAGATATACGCATGGCGCAAATAAAATGAAAACTCTTTACCTTGACTGCTTTTCCGGAATCAGCGGGGATATGTGCCTTTCCGCTCTGCTTGACCTGGGGGTTCCGGCAGATGTTCTCAAAAAAGTAATCGAGCAGCTGCAGCTGCCGGTGACTCTGGAAATACACAGTGTCAAAAAAAATTCCTTGCGTGCCACATCCATTACTGTAAGGGAGAAGGAGCCCCAGCCCTGCTCAAGAACCCTGAAGCAGTTAATGGCGGTGCTGGAGGCCGGGAGGTTGCCTGCTCCCATCAGGTCACAAGTTGACACTTGCTTGCACAGGCTGGCCACTGCAGAGGCCTCAGTACACGGCACAGCTATTGAAGAAGTACACTTCCATGAGGTGGGTGGCCTCGATACCCTGGTAGACCTGGCGGGAACTTTTGCCGGTATTTCCTATCTGGAAATAGACCAGGTGTTTTCGTCCCCACTGCCGCTAGGACGCGGAGCGATCAAGACAGCCCATGGCATAATCCCTACACCGGCACCGGCAACCATGGAGCTTTTGCAGGGAAAGCCCACTTACGGAATCCCTTTTGAAGGGGAACTGATCACCCCAACAGGAGCCGCTTTGGTCACAACACTGGCTTCATCCTTTGGGCCACCACCTCCCGCACGCTGGATGAGAGTAGGCTATGGTGCAGGCAGTCAGGATTTTAGCTGGCCTAACATCCTGCGGGCCTGGCTAGGTGAGGCTGACGATACCCTATTTGATGAGGATCAGACTGTGGTGCTGGAGACCCAGGTTGATGACACCAATCCTGAATTTCTCCCTTATCTCCGCTCCCGGCTGGAGGAGGCCGGAGCACTGGATGTTCTCTTCACTCCTGCAATCATGAAAAAGGGGAGGCCCGGCACCGTCATCACCGCACTCTCCCCTCAGACTCAGGTGTATTCTCTGGTCAATATTATCTTTCAGGAGACGACAACACTGGGAGTGCGCTGGCACAGGGCGGGCAGAATCAAGCTTCACCATGAGATACAGGAGGTAAACACAGTTCACGGTAAAATTAGGCTCAAGGTGGGTTATGGCTACAACCAGGCAGGAGAAAAGGTGATTTACAACATGGCACCGGAATATGAAGACTGCGCTCAGGCAGCCAAGGATAAGGGAGTGGCCATCAAAGATGTCTATCAGGCTGTAATGAAAGCCTGCAAAATCGACACTCAGCGCCCTTAACAGATTCCTGTCTCACATCTCCAGGCCACGGTTAGGTCTCTTGAAACACCCAGGCGACACCAACAGAGGGTGTAAACAGTGGTCAAAGCTGAACATTGAGGAACCGGCAGATGGCAGACTCATCACAGACCCAACTTCCAATCTTTGCCGAACTAATTTTAATATTAAACAGCAACTCCAGCGCAAAAATCCTCCCAACCCAAGGGGTGGAAGGATTTAAAGGGAGGCCTCTTACTTACATGATGCCACATGTAATCAGGTTATTTTTGTTTATGAACCCCTTCTGCCATATCCTTCTCCAAATTGATCAATATGCAGGTTACCGCCTGATGCCCAGTTTTCACGGTCATACTCCTCCAATAAAACAGTCACCCACTCTGGTTTTACATCCAGAACATCTGCAATCACCTTCGTGAGTTCAGCCACAAGCCTTCTTTTCACTTCAAGGCTGCGTCCCTTGGCCATTTTCACTGTAACAACCGGCATTGCATTTCATTCCCCCTGCCCCTTACAGCCACATAAGCATACTGCCCTGCCTAACTACCCTTGCAATAAAACAGCAGCTCCAGCAGGCGATCCAGCTCCTCACTGCTATAAAAGCCAATCTCGATTTTACCTCCACGCCGCCCTTTTTTGATTTTCACTTTGGTCCCCAGCAGGCGGCGCAAGCGATCCTCTGTATCGGCCATTTCATAATCCTGCTCTTTTTTTTCTTGGCTGCACCTTTTTCTGTTTAAGCATGCGCATGGCAGCTTTTTCTGCTTCCCTGACTGTGAGATCTTTTTCAGCAATCTCCAAAGCTAAACTTAATCGCTGCTGGCGGTCAGGAACCCCCAGCAGTACCTTCCCATGTCCCACACTCAGCTTCCCCTGTGTCAGCATGTCCTGAATCTGTTCAGGCAGCTGCAAAAGCCGGAGGCTGTTAGCGATGGAAGGCCTGCTTTTGCCAACACGCAAGGCTATTTCCTCCTGTGTCAGCTGAAATTCATCTTTTAAACGCCGGTAGGCATAGGCCTCTTCCATAGGATTGAGGTCCTCGCGCTGAATGTTTTCAACCAGCATCATCTCACTGGAAACGCGGTCATCCACTTCGCGGATCACACAAGGGATCGTCTCCAATTCTGCCATTTGGCTGGCTCGCCAGCGACGCTCCCCGATAATCAACTCATAGGAATCATCCTCTGCCGGGCGCACAACAACAGGCTGCATAATACCGTGCGCTTTGATTGAAGCTGACAGTTCTTCCAGTGCTTCCTGATCAAATTGTTGCCGCGCCTGGAAGGCGCCGGGCTTAATCTTGTCCAGGGGGAGATCGACGATTTCCACACCTTCTTCTGCACCTTCAGGTTCTGTGGGAATTAAGGCCCGCAGTCCTCGCCCCAATCCTTTATTCTTCTTCGTACTCATGTTCAATCACTTCCTGTGCTAATTCCTGATAAAGAATGGCACCCTTTGACCTGGGGTCATAGTCGATAACAGGTTTTCCATGGCTGGGTGCTTCACTGAGCCGTACATTGCGAGGGATAATAGTGCTGAACACCTTATTACCAAAATATCCTTTTACCTCATCTACTACCTGAATTGCCAGATTTGTGCGAGCATCAAACATGGTCAGGAGCACCCCCTCCAGTTCCAGTTTGGGATTAAGGCGTCGCTGCACCAAATTGATGGTTTGCAGCAACTGCCCCACCCCTTCCAGGGCATAATACTCACATTGAATGGGTATCAAAACGCGGTCCGCCGCAGTGAGAGCATTAATGGTAAGCAGTCCCAGGGATGGAGGGCAATCAATAAAAATATAGTCATAGTTGTTTTTGATAGTTTTAAGGGCTTCACGCAGCCTGCACTCGCGGTTGTCCATGCCGACCATCTCTATTTCAGCTCCAGCCAGGCTGATATTGGCAGGGATCAGATCCAGGTTCTCCATCAGGCTTTTAATGATTACTTGTTCTGTTTCTACTTCACCAAGAAGCAGATCATAGACAGAGGCCTCCAGTTTATCGCGATCAACACCCAGGCCGCTTGTGGCATTACCCTGGGGATCGGTGTCCACAAGCAAAACCCTTCTCCCGGATACCGCCAGGCAGGCACTCAGGTTAATTGCGGTAGTTGTCTTGGCCACTCCGCCCTTCTGGTTAGCTATGCAAATTGTGCGCTTCATTAACGAAGCCGGCCGGACATCTTTTTTTTTCACTGGTTTTTGGCATTTGTTCCACGTGGAACATTCCTTTTGTTATTTTTGGTTTTATCTTCTTTTTTCTATTCCACAGCAAATCATTAACCTCCTGCCAGAATATTTCCCCTCTATAAAAATATTACCCGGGAGAGAAAGTCACTGCCCGGGTCAAATCGAGAACTCCACGAACTCAGCCACACCCAATGAAAAGTTGATCCCGGCCTTTCAAAACATTGATAAGCAATCTGAACCTTTGTTATCAATGTTTTTGGCGTTTTGTTCCACGTGGAACACTCCCATTTATTTATGCCCACTTTTTCTATTCAACAACAGGCTATATTCCTCCTGCCGAATTAACATCCATACATGATGAATATAAAAGTTTATAATGTAAGCACATAGCGTATATCTGTTAGCGGTTGATTATTAATTTCGAATATACATTCTTCATCATTGTAATAAAAACCATGTTTCTCATAAAATTTTTGTGCGCTATGATTCTCTCTTAAAACCCATAAATAACAATTTTGATATCCCCTTTTTTTCATATCCAATATGGCTGTCTCTAACAATTTGTGTCCATAACCTCTTCTCCAATAATCTGGATGTATGTAAATCGAAACAATTTCTACCCATCCTAAATAATTTTCATCCCTTGCTTTTCCATAAGCAATGCAACCTGCTGGTGTTTCATTTCTATATAGAAGTTGTACAGTTAAAATGTTATTACTTATCCAATTTTGAAAAGCATCTACCCAAAAATCATATTTGAGTTCATCTAAATATTCTTGGGGCACTATTCCTTTATAAGCTGTTTTCCAACTCAAAGCATGTAATTTGCTTATAATTTCTGAATCTTTTGTGCTTGCCTTTATTATTTTTACGCTCATTTTTACCACTTCTTTTCTAAACAAGTTACTATCATAAGATTACTAATACGCAGTGTCAAAATTACTTAATACGCGGCGCTTGATTACCTATTCCTCTTTGACCTCGGTATTTAACTCAAAGAGTGATGTATCCTGCTTTGCTAAGAAATACTCTAGTGCCTTTCTTGCATCAGCTTCACAATAGAATTCTCTCTTAGCAAGATCACTACAGTCCTCTATCAGCTTTTTTTTGATGCGTTTCTCCTTCTTCTTGTCCTGGATGATGAGTGCACAACAATTACTGCCGCTCTGCGCTGAGGAATCAAAAAAAAATTACGATAATCATCACCGTGATCTTCCTGCCCTGAAAATAGAGGTCGGATCCATGAAATCAGATTCCGGAAAAGACGGCACCTTCAACACTCATAATGGTTTTTTTGCTGGAGTACCCGGCTTCCTGGGAAACCTGACGAGGGGAGTTTCCCTCTCTTTTGTAGACCACAACCACATTTCTTCCCTTCTCTCCTGGAAAATAGTAGGGAATCACCTGATCCACAGCACCGCCCAATATTTCTAATGCACGGCCGGCAGTTTTTATTTCTTCAATCACAGCATGTCCCTTGAGAGCTATCAACACACCTTTTCTCCTAAGAAATGGCAATCCTAGCTCCAGCAGCACACTCAAGGGTGCTACTGCCCTGGCGACCGCACAGTCGATGGTTCCCCTGTACTCCTTTTGATGAGCAATCTTCTCTATCCTATCCCAGACAACAAAACAATCATCTAAATTCAGCTCTTCTATAACCCTCTGCAAAAAACCACATCTCTTATTCCGTGACTCAACCAACCAGAACTGCAGGTTCGGAAAACATATTTTCAGGGGGATCGCCGGAAACCCAGCCCCACTCCCCAAATCGATCACTTTCTCTGCCTTTTGAAATTCATATCCACTGCCACAGAACAGCGAATCAAGAAAGTGCGACCTGTAGAGTTCCTCCTCACTTTGATAACTGACCAAATTAATCTTTTTGCTCCAGTCCTCTATTAACTCCGCGTATAACCTGAACTTCTCCTGTTCCACTTCCCCCAGGTGAATACCTATCTGCTGTGCTCCTTTGATCAATAGATCCATTCCCGACCCCATATTCGACCACCCTTATACATCTTTAGATGCATGGATACACTTTCAGTTTATTTACCAACACTCCGACCTAAAAATCAGAAGCCGGAGAACAGAAGTCTGATGTCGTTGTAATTTTCTCACGTAACGCCACAGGGGGCGTTCCCTACATCTTCCCCCGCACATTAAGCACATTTACGACCTCTATTCCCACTTCCCACTTCCCACTTCCCACTTCCCACTTCCCACTTCCCACTTCCCACTTCCCACATCCCACATCCCACATCTCACTTCTCAATTACCAGCCATGGGAACCGTCCCCTTGGCCGGATTACCAGCCATGGGAACCGTCCCCTTGGTCGGTCCTTCTCACTTCCCACATCTCATTTACCAACCACTACTACTTGCCGACACAGAACTCACTGAAAATGGAGCTTATTATCTCATCAGGGAGTGTTTCCCCGATAATCTCTCCTAATGCCGACCAGGCATCCCAGATATCTACGGCAATAAACTCCAAAGGAAGATTCCCGTTGATGGCAATCTGTGCTGAAACAAGTCGGTCTTTCACTTTCTCCAGGGCAACCTGATGCCTTTTTCTGGTCAAAAGCACTGTTTCACCGGCAATATGTCCTGCACCGATTACATTTAATATAGCATCAGCCAGTTCCTTTTGTCCCCACCCCAGTTTTGACGAAATCTCAATGACCGGGAATTGATCTCCCACATGCTCCATCATGGTTTGAGGATCGATCTGCTTTTGCGGGAGGTCAGCTTTATTTAATAAGACAACACCTTTTTTGCCATGTAGCAGATGGAGAACCACAAGATCGTCATCTGTGATCCCTGTGGTCACATCAAAAAGTGCCAAAACCAGATCCGCCTGCTCCAGGGCGTCTTTCGCTCTTTCAATCCCCAGGGATTCCACCAGTCCCATGCTCTCTCTAATTCCAGCTGTATCTACAATTCTCAAGGGTATGCCCTCCAGCACCAGCATCTCTTCAATGAGATCTCTGGTGGTTCCAGGAATATCGGTCACCAGTGCCCTTTCCTCTCCCAGCAGCATATTCAACAGTGTGGATTTTCCCACATTGGGCTTACCCACCAAAACAGTTTGCAGCCCCTCCCGATAGATGCGTCCCAAAGTGGCACCCTTCAGTAATAGATCAACCCTCTCCTGTAATACAGCTATCCTCCGCAAACGCTCCTCTTTGGGCAGAGGATCCACATCCTCAGGGAAATCTATTTCCGCTTCTATCTGTGCCAGGACTCTTTTCAACTCTTCCCTCAGCTTACCGATTCCCGCAGATATTTTACCTGTCAGTTGATTACAGGCGAGCTCAGCTCCTTTACTGCTGCGCGCCCTGATCAGATCCAGCACCGCCTCCGCCTGGGCAAGATCGATCCTCCCATTTAAAAAGGCGCACTTGGTAAACTCTCCTGGTTCAGCAATGCGCGCCCCCTTTTGCAATACCAGATCCATCACACTCCGCACAGGAAGAATCCCTCCGTGGCAAAATATTTCCACAACATCCTCTCTGGTATAGGTGCGCGGCGCCCTCATCACACAGACAAGGACTTCATCGATAATATCGCCCTGATCATCACAGATATATCCCAGAGTTACAGTGTGTGAGGCCACCTTTAAAAGATCTAAGTCCTTGTTGCGTGGTTTAAAAATGGAGGCCACCAACTCCACAGCACCCTCACCGCTCAAGCGTATCATGCTGATGGCAGCCTCTCCAAGTGCTGTCCCCAGTGCTGCAATCAGATCCTTTTCTCTCATAACACAAAACCCCTTTTTCCACCCACAGATAGCGGCATCTCAGCACCACCATATCCAATCTTCATCTTTTATAATAATCCATGTGACCCCAATAAAACCCGTCCCTTTCTTCAGAGATAATCCTTGACTGACAAGCACTGTCAGCTTGTTTAACAACTCCAAAATCACCGGTTCAACGGTCAAAAGTGAGTGAGTACTGTACCTGTCATCCCCCATCCCACAATCCATACCGTATTAAGAGAACTGTCCCCTCTGATCCAGTTGCGATACAGTTATAAAAATAGATCAGGAGAACCTTCCCCCTGATCTCCCGTGATCCATTAAAAGAAGGGGGATCAGTTTCCCCCTTCTTGTCTGCGTATCTATGATTAATCTCCAGTGTATCTGAGTTATGCTCCTCTTGATTTGTAGCAGATCACTACTTTGCGGTAGGGATCATCTCCGCGACTCGTCGTTGATACCCATTCATTATTTTGCAGCTCCAGATGAATGATGCGCCTCTCCTGTGGCGTCATCGGTTCAAGCATCACATTGGCTTTGGTTCTGCGCACCCGTTCCGCGGTCTTCTGGGCTAAGCGCCGCAGTGACTGCTCCCTCCTGCTTCGATACCCCTCGGCATCGATAATAATCCTTGCTCTTTCTTCGAGCTTCCTGTTGACTGCCATATTCGTCAACATCTGCAGTGAATTAAGGGTTTTTCCGCGCCTGCCGATGATAAATCTGACATCTTTCCCTGTGAAATCAACATACCAATACCCATCATCTAAGAAAACAGTGTATTCTGTTTCCAGCCCCATGGCCTCGATCACTTCATCTAAAAAATCTTTAATCAACTGTTCAGGTGTTACTTTCAAAGTAACACTTACACTTGCTTGTTTTCCTCCGATTAATCCGAATAATCCCCTTGATCCCTCTTCCAGTACATTAACTTCTACCTGTTCCCGAGTCACGCCAAGCTTCTTTAAGGCATTTTGGACGGCTTCCTCTACACTGCTGCCATCAACTACAATGGATTTCATGCTTTTGATCCTGCTCCCTTCGCAGTCTTTGCTGTCCTCCTGATCACTACCATCTCTACAGCGCTAACCAGGCTGAACATGACCCAGTATAATGTCAATCCGGCCGGCAGTGTGCGGGCAATCCATCCTACGAAGAGTGGCATAACGATGAGCATGGTTCTTTGGGTCTGATCGATCTTCCCAGCTGAAGCCATGCTTGACATATACTGCTGCCCAAAAGTTGCTAAAACAGTAAGCAGTGGTAAAACAATCGGATCCGGTTGTCCTAAATTCGGTACCCACAAAAAATTAGCTTTAGCGAGATTTACAAATGATGGATGATTTACCGGGTCAAAAAATGTCCGCAGTGAAGTAAACAAAGCAAAAATAATAGGCATCTGTATTAGGAGGGGAAGGCATCCGGCAAAGGGGTTCGCTCCCTTTTCTTTGTACAGCTTCATCATCTCTTGCTGGGATTTTTCAGGCTTATCCTTATATTTTTCTTGGATTGCTTTGATCTTCGGCTGCAGTTCCTGCATCGCACTCATAGACCTCATCTGCATCCTTGTAAGTGGGAAGAGCAGCAATTTTACTGCAATTGTAAAAAAGATAATCGCTAATCCATAGCTCGGTATTCCCAATGATTCTGTTGCCAAGTAAAAGTATTGGATGATAAGACTAAGTCCATTTACAACATTTTGCCACAAATTGTTCCCGCCACGCCATCTACTGCCGGGCAGGTGTCACCTCCTGAAAGTTTATTAATTACACCATTTTTCATGGCACCGGGTCATAACCACCAGGACAGAATGGGTGGCACCTGGCAAGGCGATATAAAATCAATATGATAGCGTGGAAGATACCATACTTTTCCAGTGCCTGTATAGCATATTCCGAACAGGATGGATAAAATCTGCAAACTGGCATGTGCCATGAAGACCAAACTTTTTGATAAATCCTGATCATAAAAATTATTGATTTCTTGATCATCATTATTCCCCGGTTTACACTTTATAACAGATTATTGTGAACTTAAACGACTTTTCTGCAAAAGATACTCAAAGTCCTTCTTTAAATCGTTGAAACTTGCTGTGAGTGCCTCAGCTTTGATGTTGATAACCAGATCCATGCCCTCCTTAATATGGCATTTTTGCTGGCTGAACATCTCCCTTACCCTTCTCTTAATTTTATTTCTCTGTACAGCTTTGTTGATTTTCCTAGAGGGTGCAATACCGATTCTCGTACTTCCGGGGGTTTTTCTTTTTAAACAGCGTATAACAAAAAAAACGTGAAGAATATACCTTTCCTTCTTTATAGACAACATTAAAATCTCTGTTTTTCCGGAGGCGGTTCTCTTCTGCTAACAAACGATACATTCACACCCATCAGGCTGATAATTTCTTGCGGCCTCTCGCGCGGCGCCTCTTGATCACTCGGCGTCCGGCTTTTTTTCTCATTCTTTTCATAAAACCGTGTACTCTTTTTCTTTTTTCTTTTCTTCGGTTGGTAGGTTCTCTTCATTTTTTTCAACCCTTTCTGCAATCGATTCAGGCTATTATTTCCTCACACTTCTTTATTAATTATAGACAACTGCTTTACTATGTCAAGCAAGTGATTCCTGCAGATTCTCTGGCTTGTACACCCCGGTAATCTTTGCTATATTAAATAAGGCAACATCTTATAAACAGTTTGTTAACATATTGTCAGAAACTCCGCAGGTGATCGCCTAAGTTCTTGCGGTGCAAGCAACGCAGTATAAAAGCAAAATTTTATTAATTCGCATTTTTTAAACCAAACAGGCAGGAAAAAACATAACTAATGACAAAAACCTCCTGGAAGCAACAACGATCAAATCATCATTTCCAGGAGGTGTTACCACCGATGTCGAAACGGTGGCTCAAAGATTTTCTTCGATACATCAACAAGGTATTCCTGCCTGAGGGCTGTACAAAATGGGCAAAAGATGAAAGAAAAGATCCAAGAGATAGAACCGGGTGTAACTATCTGGGTAACACTTTCTGTATTAGGCTTTGCTTTGCAGGTGCAAAGTTTGGAAG
>NZ_CDRZ01000014.1 GCF_000946815.1 Syntrophaceticus schinkii
ATTACAAGGGAACGAAACTGGAAAAAAGGTAAGTGTGACAACGAAGAGCGGCAGATTGTGTGATTTGGTAGCCCCCCATGGGTTTCGCCGGTTGGTCGCCAGGAAAGGAATAACAAGTTTTAATAGCCAGACTCCAGTTCTAAAATGGATTAAGAGAATCGCCCCAGAATCGCCCCTTTGATCCATCCCTCTGATCCAGCAGTAAGTAAATTACTCAAGCCTGACCCCAAAGGTAGTTGATCCACAAGTTACCGTACCCTCCTGCTAGTCTTTTTCCTCTGCTCGATGGATATAAATGTACTGAAACTTAAAGACGGGGGGAGCAGAGTGCAGGAGTACATCCGCCGCCGGGTTCTGGAGATAAGTGCCTATATATTAAAAACCTCGGCAACTGTTCGCCAGGCTGCCAGGGTTTTTGGTGTCAGTAAAAGTACTGTTCATAAAGATATGACTGAGCGTTTACCTAAAATTAATCAACAGTTGGCGATCAAGGTGCGCCTTGTTCTAGACATTAATAAGGCGGAGCGCCATCTGCGCGGGGGGGAAGCCACACGCAGGAAGTACCGAGAAAAATAAATAATTACGGTAAAATATGATTACGCTGGCAGGAAAAGCTAAGAAAACGTCGAATATTACTGAAATATCAGATTTTTGATAGGGACAAGCATCATGATAGATATTAGAAAGGAATGCACGTATTAATGTTTTGGAACGAAGATATCGGGATCGATCTGGGGACCGCAACTGTGCTCGTTTACCTGAAAAGCAAGGGCATTGTTTTCAATGAACCCACTGTTGTGGCAGTTGATACACATACCGAGAAGATGATTGCGGTTGGGGAGGATGCGCGTCAGATGCTGGGCCGCACACCGGGCAATATTGTGGCTGTGCGTCCTCTGCGCAATGGAGTGATCGCTGATTACAGCATAACCGAATGGATTCTGGGGTATTTTATTCAAAAGGTAGTGAAGTCCCGATTTCTTTGTCGTCCGCGGGTGATGGTCTGCATACCCTCCGGGGCCACCGGTGTAGAGGAGCGAGCGGTGAGACAGGCTGTTCTCCAGGCCGGGGCTCGCCAGGTCCACCTCATAGAAGAGCCTGTGGCTGCTGCTCTGGGAGCAGGGATACACATTGAGGAGGCCAGCGGCAACATGGTTGTCGATGTTGGGGGGGCACAACAGATGTGGCAGTGATAAGCCTTGGCGGGGTTGTATGTACCAGATCGATTCGCGTTGCGGGGGACGATTTCGATGAGGCTATTACCAGATATGTGCGTAAAGAGTACAATTTGATGATCGGGGAGTGTACTGCAGAGGAGTTGAAGATCGGAGTCGGCACTACTTACCCCAGGGCCAAAGAACCAGGTTCCAGCATGCAGATTCGCGGTCGTGACCTGGTAACCGGGCTGCCGAAAACCAATACTGTTACTGCAGAGGAAATAGCGATCGCCCTGCAGGAGCCGGTGAATCAGATTATCGACACAGTGAAAGACGTCTTGGAAGAAACCCCGCCTGAGTTAGCAGCAGATATAGTTGAGCGCGGGATTGTTATGACCGGCGGAGGCAGCCTTTTGCATGGGCTGGATCTGTTGATCAGTGATGTAACAGGGCTTGCGGTGAACATTGCCGAGGACGCCATATCCTGTGTAGCCAAGGGGACAGGAGTGGCTTTGGATATGATGAATGTTTTGAAAAATATGAGACCTGACTGAACGACAAAATATGCTTTTTCTAGATACTCCGTTTCTGTATTATCAGTATGTTTTCCCTCTGTTCTCCTGCCGCATCCACATTATTAGACAACTTCGCATAAATTTCACTTCCGGGTAGCATAGAGATCATTTTATTTGAGGCAGTCAGCCTCAGATGAGCTGTTTTCTATTGTGAACAACATCCGCTGTTAATGGCGCTTGTTTTCGGGTTTACAGAAGCGTTAAGATGGCCAAACAAGATGCCCGGCCTGGCAGAATGCTTTATGAATAACTGCGTTCTAGGGTCTAATTACCCCTTATATAACATACTATGGAAGGAGGAAGATTGAAAGGAGGGGCCAGCTTTGTCGCAACAGGGCCAGGAACTGACCTTGACGAATAGGGAGAGGATGGAGGCCTCAGGGGTGCAGAAGGTTATAAGTTTCGATGAACAGGAGATCAATCTGGAAACAGTGGTTGGTTCCCTGATCCTGCGGGGGGAAGGCATGCACATCACCCACCTGGACCTGACTGCAGGGGACCTGGTTGTCGAAGGACTTATTACCTCCCTGGAATACATTGAGCAGCACAGCAAAAAGATCAGGGCCAGGGGCAAAAGCATTCTCGAACGCCTCATCAAATGACAGGGACCGTCGCCCAGGACTTCCTGCTGATCTTGACCGTTGTCGGGCTGGGATTAGGGATTGGTCTACTCTTTGACTGCTACAGACTGCTGCGCAGGAGAATCAAGCCGGGATATTTTTCTACACAGTTGAGCGACCTGCTCTTTTGGCTTATTTGTGCAGGGCCGGTCTTTTATGTATTTTTCTGCATGACAGGAGGAGAGGTGCGCTTCTTTACCCTCCTTTTCCTACCTATCGGGATGGCCTTCTATTTCAAGTTTGCCAGCCCCTACTTGAGAGAACCCCTCTATTACTGCTTTATACAAATAGGTAGCGCCTTTCGTTTTTTAAAAAGAGTGCTGATTTTTTGCATACAGGCTCTTCTTTATCCATTTCGTTTAACTGTTTGGGCAGTCAATATTGCCCTGCAGTTTCTCTGTGGCCTCTTTCGCCTCCTGCTCCTTCCGTTTCGCTATACATGGCGAGTGGCTTGGCGCTGCTTCCGGGAATGGCGGAGGAAAGATTAGTGGTTAGTGGTTGGCGAATGAGATGTGGGATGTGGGAGGTTGCCGCTGCCTAATAGACCGGACCTACAACGGGAACCGTCCCCTTGTCCCGCTCAAGCCTGACCCCACTTAACTATAAAATATTTTATAAGGCAGAGAAGGAATTTTCATTTCTAAAGAGAATTATGTAATAATATTATCCACAATATGTCCACAATTTGTGGATAACCTGTAGTTGGATAAGGTGGAGACAAGTGAAGTTAGAAATTCGCGGAGCTGAAAAACTGAGTTTTCGGGAGAAACAGGCGGTTATTCTCAAAGAAACCGGCCACAGTAATGAGGCTATTGCCAAGAGAATGGGTGTTAATACAGCTACTGTAGCGACCCTTCTGAGCAGAGCCCGCAGTAAAGGGTATGAGGTTGTTATTATTATTTCAACAACCCTCGGCATATATGGAGCGGAAAATGAAGAGAATGAAGAGGAGGTTTAGCAGCAGGTGGGTCGAAAAAGCAGCCGGGATCGACTATTTGAAATCAAGCGAAAAAAAACCACATGGAAACGGCGCCTGATTGTGGTTGGTCTTTTATGTGGGTTGTTCTGCTTATTCTTGATACCTACACAGTTTAGAATCTGGAAACTGCAAGGGCAGCTAAAGAATTATCAGCAGCAGGAACAAGAACTACTGGCAAAAAAGCAGGAGACCCTGGAGAAAATCGATTATTACTCCAGTGATGGCTATATCGAGGAAAGGGCACGGGAGGAACTGGGGTTAGTCAAGCCTGGAGAGGTACCGATTCGCCCGGGGGTTGAGGGGCGGGTTCAGCCGTCTTCAGATAATAAAAAGGAAATTCGTGACTAGGATGGGGGTGTGGCTCCCTTGCCAGGCCAACGCATGGCTGCGGTCGATATCGGCACTAATTCCTGCCGCTTGCTGATCGCTGATACAAAAGGTCAGAGTATTACTCCTATCCTTGCCACTCTTAGGACCACAAGAATCGGAGAGGGAGTAGAAGAGAGCGGCCTTTTGGGAGAGGTGCCTATGGAGCGGACTATTGCCGCTCTCCAGGAATATCTTGAGCTAATCAGGGAATACGAAGTAGCCCACCTGCGGGTTGTGGCTACCAGTGCTGTCCGGGAAGCCGCAAACGCGGCATTTTTTGTTGTTCTTGTCAGGGAAATGACCGGGATTACAGTAGATGTGATCAGCGGCGCGGAGGAGGCGCGCTTGAATTACACCGGTGCCTGTGGTGCTGTGGATTTTAAAGGGACAGGCGTTGTGATCGATATCGGCGGGGGGAGCACAGAGTTTACCTGCCCTATTCAGGAAAGTGGAGTTTCCGCCCTGAGTTGCTGCAGTATACCTCTCGGTGCTGTTCGTTTGACCGAACAGCCACGTCTCCTTTCGGAAATCATCGGCCCGATGAAAGATGTTTTGGATAAAATCAAAGGGTTGCCTCACCTTAATCTGGTTGGTGTTGGCGGGACGATCACCACACTGGCTGCAGTTGATCAGGGCCTGCAGATTTATGATCCGGAATGCATTCAGGGGTACTTTCTTTCTAAAGAAGCGGTGGAGAGAATAATGTTATCCCTTGCTGTGAAAGATAGTGAGGAAAGAAAAAAGGTTCCTGGGCTCCCGCCGGAACGCGCTGACATTATCATAGCAGGCACCACCATCCTTTGGTCGGCTCTTGCTTATCTGGGTGCGCAGGAAATCACAGTTAGTGAGGCGGATCTACTGCACGGGATGATCCTGGAAATGATTTAATCTATAGTTTGCAAAATGGCCAGGCTTGAAATATTGATCCGCTTGATACAGATTTCGGGGGAGAAGGGGAGAGAGAAACTGGAGCAGTGATTATGAATTGACTGCGGAAGGAGTCCGATCATGAAACTTGCTCTAATTCCCCTTTTGACCGGAATTATAGCCGGTATATCCATGGCTCTACAGGGTTCTCTCAACACCCTTTTAAGCAAGGTTATCGGTTTGCTGGAAGCGGCCTTTGTCGTCCATGTCATAGGGGCAGTAGCTCTTGTAGCTTTGCTGCTTATGCGTCTTGGCCAGGGCAATCTTGCACAGATGGGAAAGGCCCCCTGGTATGCTTATCTTGGTGGCCTATTGAGCGCTGTTATTCTTTACACTGTCATGGCCAGCATTTCCAAGTTGGGGGTCTCCATTGCTACAACTGCGATCATCGTCGGCCAGGTTTCTACAGCTTTGATCATCGACCATTTCGGGCTTTTCGGATTGAAGGAGATTCCTTTTACCTGGTGGAAGGTGTTTGGGGTTGCCCTCCTGGCCACAGGTGCCAAACTGATGCTTAATTAATTACTTTTTTTTTTAGTTCCAGCGGCCCATTATATAAGGGAATAAAACGCCCAAAATCTTTGAGTTTTTCGATAACAAAGTTCCGGCGGCCGTGATCACCTGGCTGGAGGCCATGGTAAGGATAAAATGAGTGACCCCTTGTGTAAGGGAACAGGCACAAGGACAACCGGAGTCTTTTTTCGGTTAAGGTGACAGAGAACCAAATTTGACACCTAGCATTTAAAAAACCCTATTGTACCGACAGGTTTTAGGAGCAACGATCAGGGAGTGAACCTTCTTTGACCTGTTTGTTAACAGACCTTAAAAGCAAAGCGGCGGATACTGCGACTGCAACAACATCTGCCATTGGAAAAGCCAGCCAAATGCCCTGTTTACCCATAAACAGCGGCAAAACAATAAGCGGAGGAAGAATAAATATTACCTGCCTGGAAAGAGAAACCAGCATCGCTGTGACAGCTTTATGAACAGCCATAAAGTAAAAATAGGCTATAATTTGCAGGCCAATGACAGGTGTCATTAGTGTAGTGATTCTTAAGGCAAAAACTCCGTTTTGTATTACTTCCGGCTTATCTGTGAATAACCTTAAGATATCTTGGGGCATGAAAACCAAAAAACCAAAAAGAAACAGCCCGATAGCGAATGCATAAATAAAAGAAATTTTAACCGTTTCAGAGACTCGCTTATAATTGCCGGCCCCAAAATTAAAACCGACAATAGAATGAAAGCCCTGGGCTAAACCCAATAACGGCATGGTGATAAAAATGTGTATGCGACTGATTACACCGTAGACAGACATGTCGACAGCTGTCCCATAATTTTTCAATAGAATATTTACTGCAGCTGCAAGAATGGAAAATCCTACCTGGTTTAAAAATGAACTTAGCCCTATCAATAGAATTTTTCTGATTTCAGTTATATTGATGCGCCAGTTCACAGACCATAGATTTATGATGCTCTTGTTAAAGCCATAATAGCCCATCAGGATTATTACCGATACCAGCCTGGCAAGTAATGTGCCCCATGCAGCTCCAGCTATCCCCATATTAAAGACTATCATAAAAGCAGCATTTAAAAACACATTGATCAAGGCACCTGAAAACATCACCAATGCAGCCAGTTTTGCATTGCCTTCTGCACGTACCGTATTAATTCCTAAGAAACTCAGCAAAACTAAAATAGAACCCGGAATAATGACTGAATAATACGCGTCTGCATACTTAAATATGCGTTCCGTGGCACCAAATATATGAAAAATGTCCGCCTTAAAAACCATAAGTATTGCCGAAAAAGCAACACTTAATGCAATTGTAAACAACACCGCACTAATTATCGCTGAGGCTGCTTCCTCTTTTTTTTGTGAACCTAATTCAAAAGAAACAATAGAGGCTGTGCCAATGCCTAGCATAGTACCCAAAGCTACTACCAGCATATCAATGGGAAACCCCGCCGCCAGACCGCCTAAGGCTTCCCCTCCTACTACTCTTCCCACAAAAACTGCATCAATAAGATAATATAATCCGTTGACAATCATGGCAAAAATCATGGGCGCCGACATCTGAAACAACAGTTTAGGTACAGGTGTATTTCCGAGTTTTTGTTCTCTTTCAATAGTTGATTGCTTTTCGTGTTCCATTAAAAATATCCCCTTCCGCAATTCATTTCTAAACTGAACATTTGTTCAATTTTGATCAAAAAAAATTATTTTACCAAAAAATTAATACCATAAAAATATTGTTTTGACAGAAGCTCTACCATATTATTTGCCCATTCTTCATTCTTGTAATGCCGTGCGATTTCTAACACTCCTTCCAAAAAGTTATTAGCCAGAATATGATAAAATACATCGTCAATTATACTCGAATTCTTTATCCTTTTTCTTAGATGCTTCTGAATATGGACTTTTGTTAAATCAATAATTTCTTCCTTGGCGTTTTCATATTTTGTTCCGCTGCTTTTATCTATCAGTATCAACACCTGCTTGCGCTTATGCCTGAGCAAATCAACGATGAACTGCATTTCTTTTTTCAGGACAAAGTTTTCAAAAGGAGGATTGCCGGTGTTATTGATTGTGCTTAAAATACTTTTGATCAATAGATATGTCGGTTTTACAACAGCCTCGAACAACGCTTCCTTATTTTCATAATAAGTATAAATAAGCCCCACAGAGACCCCTGCTCCCTTGGCAATATCTCTGATTGGTGTTGATTTATAACCCCTTTCATAAAACTCATCTATTGCCGAACAGTATATTTTATCAGCAATATCATCTTTTAACATTTGTACCATAGAATCTCCCCTTCCAATATTGAATTTATGTTCGTTATTAATTATAACAACTGTTTTTTTATTTGTAAATACTGTGAATAAATCAATCAATTACCGGCTTCTCTGAGTTCATTACATATAGGGCTAACCTTTCCCAAAGAACAACAGTGGCCATCCAAGAGATAGTCCTCCCAAGAGAAGTCCTTCCGTCGATGCCTTTTGACATGTACTAGCCATAGATCTTACACCGGTATCAGCC
>NZ_CDRZ01000015.1 GCF_000946815.1 Syntrophaceticus schinkii
ACAGAATAATCAGGTAATACAATAAATTATGCATAGAAAATACAGGTACTGAGGAGGAAATCGCAATGCTGAAATCCAGTTCCTACGGCTCGATGATGCCCATTTATCCACTATTGGCACAGCAGTGTGTTGATGACTATGATTTGAACAGCGGCATCTGTCTTGATGTTGGTACAGGCAAAGGTTTTGTGGGAGTAGAAATTGCTAAAATCACTCACATGAGCATCTACTTCATCGATATTGAGGCTGAGGCAGTGGATTCGGCCAAGGAAACGGTTGCAGAAGCCGATATCGACAATGAGGTATTTTTTGTACAGGCTGATGTCTGCAAGAAGCTGCCTTTTGACGATAAATTTGCTGATTTTATTGTCAGCCGTGGGTCGATCTGGTTCTGGGATGATATGGCAATGGGATTGGCTGAAATACACAGGGTGTTAAAAGTTGGCGGGACTGCATTTGTTGGCGGCGGGCTCGGCCGTTATGCACCCTGGACGATGAGGGAGCGTCTGTCTGGAGTACGCAAGAATACGCTGGAGAAGAAGGGGGGAAAAAGAATTTCCCTGGAGCAGATGAAAGAGCTGGCCATTGAGGCTGGGATACCCAGTTTTAGAGTTATAAGTGATGCGCCGGGAGACAAGGGCAGGTGGATTGAAATACATAAACATCTATAAAGCCTGGTGCTAAAATATCTTATGATTCCACTGCGGAAACCTGTTATTACATTTGTTATCCGTTGCGGATGGTGGTTCTACGTTAGGTTGCCCACTATGTGGCAGTACTGCGAACGAAAATTGATTTTTTTAAGTTGAATCATCTGATAAAAGGGCATTATCAAAATGGACAAAGGAGTGTAGCCAGTGGAGAGGATAATATTACACTGTCCCATGAATATAAGTCGGGCTTTCTCAAACATGATCCGGGAGTTCATCCAGAAGGAATATACCGGCTGTGACACGGAATTTGATATTTATGATGAGCCACACCGGCTGGGAAGTGAAGACACCCTATTGACAAGTGTGGAGAAGGGTATGCCTCCTGCTCTTTATATTGGTCATGCCACAGATTTTGGCCGTTTATCTGAGCAGGATGTCAGGAATAGTTTTGAGGAAATCCCCGGTTTACCTTTGGGCGAACAATTGCAAAGCCAGGGATTCAGGGATCAGCGCTGCCGCTTCCATCCCATCACCATAATCCCCTTTGGAGTAATTTACAATAAGAACCTGGTTGGGGAAAAGCGCCCGGTGAGCTGGCAGGATTTCCAAGACCCTATTTACTCCGGGAAGATCAGGATTCCTGACAGCGAGCGCACCATATCCCGTGTCCTGGTGGGGGCGATGAAGAAATACTATCCTGATACATATCAGAATTTTATTGACAATTGTGTTTTTCAGGGCAGCCCTATAGAGGTAGTTACCGCTGTTGACCAGGGTGATTATCACTATGGAATGGTCAACATCGCTTTCTCCAGAGTGTCACGGCATAAAAACACCGGTATTTTGTGGATCAAGGAAGGGGCGTTCTGCATGCCTCAGGTTATCGCCATCGGTAAGGGGAAGGGCGAATTGGTAGAAAAGATCGTGGATTATATACTTTCACCGGTAATACAAGACTTTTTTGCTATGCAGGGATTTATTCCGGCAGCAACCGGTGAAATTCCGGCATTATTGCAGAAGGATGACCTCCATCTCATCTGGATGGGTTGGGATGAGTTTTTAAGGATGACAGTTTAGCCAGCTATAGAGAGAAAGTAGGTGTTGTTTTTGCGTTTTGTCATTGTTTCCGGCCTTCCTTCATCCGGGAAGACAGCAGTAATGCTTCATACGATCAGGCATTTGCTGCAGGAGGGGCTTAAAGTGGCGGCCTGCAAAATGGATTGCTTGAATACTTCTGATGACCAGAGTTACCGTGCCCTTGGTATTCCGGTAGCAGTTGGCTTGAGCGAATACCTGTGTCCCGACCACTTTTTTGCCGTTAACCTGGAGGAGGTCTTCAACTGGGCGTGTAATCACAGTGCAGAGGTATTAATCCTGGAGACGGCGGGGCTTTGTCATCGCTGTGCCCCAGCGGTGGAGGGGTGCCTGTCTATTTGTGTGATCGATAATTTAAGCGGTATTGATACTCCGCAGAAGGTGGGACCGATGCTGAGCACTGCCGATATTGTGGTGATCAGCAAAGGGGATATTGTATCACAGGCGGAGCGGGAGGTTTTCCGTCAGCGAGTGGAAATGGTAAATCCGGAGGCCCTGATCTTTGCAATTAACGGGCTCAATGGACAGGGTACCTTGAAGCTGAAAAAGAGCATACTGGAATGCACACCCATCGATCAGATAGAAGGCAAAGAACTGCGCTGCTCCATGCCTGCAGCCATTTGTTCTTACTGTACCGGGGAAACCTTGATCGGCAGCAGTTATCAGATGGGTAATATTAAGAAGGTGGATTTTGGAAGGAATGAGCATGATTAATTCTGTTACAGTAGTGGGAGGAAAAGACAAAGATGGCGCAGCAGAAGCAGTTTCCATGCTGGAAATTAAGGCGGGAGAGATTCTTGCGGTTGTTGGGACTACCGGTTCAGGAAAGAGCATGCTTATTGCCGATATTGAGCAGTGGGCTGACGGTGAAACCCCATCACAGCGCCATATCCTGATCAACCAGGTGCCGGCTGCTGAGTTTGCCGAGGACAGGTTGTTACGGGGGATGGCGGCTGAAGTCTCACAGAACATGAATTTTGTTATGGATATGAGTGTCAGGGATTTCCTTTGTCTGCACGCCCGCAGCCGCAGTCTTGAACAGCCGGAAGAACTGGCAGAACAGGTAATCAACTATGCCAACCGGTTAAGTGGTGAAGCAATCAGCGGCAAGGATAAACTCACAGTGTTAAGCGGTGGGCAATCACGTGCCCTGATGGTGGCGGATGTAGCTTAATCAGTGATGCACCTGTGGTTTTGATCGATGAGATTGAAAACGCAGGTATTGACCGTTTGGCGGCACTGAAAGGGCTGACACTGCAGGATAAAATAGTGGTGCTGGTCACCCATGACCCCATGTTGGCCCTGCTGGCTGACAGGCGGGTTGTCATGAAAAACGGCGGCATGTTCAGACTTCATACCACTACACCGGAAGAACGGCTGCTCCTTCAAAAATTGGAGCAAATAAATAAAGAAATTACTTTTCTTCGAGATCAGCTCCGAAAGGGGTGTACTGTAAGCGAAGATTGTCTGCAGGGGTTGGAGGTGAAAGATTGGCAATTAAACAATGATTCCATAGCGGAAACTCTGCTTTAACATTTGTTAACAGCTGTGGATGGCGGTTATGCGTTAAGCTGCTAACCTAAGGTGGTACTTTATGCCGTGTGGAATCAACAATTGAATAACAATGCGATCTTCGATCCTGTTTCCCTAAAGTGATAGGCCATGGGAAGCAGGACGGTGGATTTAACATTAATCCTGAGGGTATGAGGGGAAACCTTGATCAACAAGGCTTCCCTCTTATGTTCAGTGATAATTATCGTCTTTGAGTAAAGGAAGCGCGTATTTGCTGTATGTCATTAGAGTTTGCCTCCGGTGCCGGTTGGTAGTATCCCTTTTGCTCTGCTACCTGGTAGAGCTTATACTGGAATTGCTCATCTGCATCCCGTGTCTGCTGGAGCACCTGCCTGAGCTGCTGGTTTGATGTTTGGGCGATGGCGTTGGCGTATCCGGTTAAACTGCTGTTGATCATAGATAAAACATCATTGACCATGTCTTTTTCTTGCATTCTATTCCCTCCCTTATTATTGTAAAAATGACAGGAATCTTTGCATTGTGTTTTCAGCATCCTGTGCCGACTTTTGAAACATCTGCTTGATCTGCGGATCTTGGCATTGCTGCGCATAAGTTTTTAGTTTCTGGGCGGCAGTTTCATGTGAACCGATGAAGTGTCTCAGGTTCTGCAGTTCCATTTGGTTTAATTGTGGCAATTATTTTTCCTCCTTCTTGTTTATTTGGTATTAGTTTATCAAGTATTCGCCAATTTATTCGCTTGAGACGCGGTGACGGTTCTCGCGTCTCACTCGCGTCGCGGGACGCGGTGACGGACGCGGTGACGGACGCGGTGACGGACGCGGTGACGGACGCGGGAACAATTCTTTTGTCACGCTTTATGTGGCAAGGGGACAGTCTCCTTCTGTCATATAATTGTCCGTACTATGTTGGATTTCAGAGGATAAAGATCTCCACAAAAAGTTTCTGTTTTTTAATGTCCATAAGTTCTAATGTCTTACTGAGTTCGCTTAATGTTACATAGGCTGGGGTGGTGTACGCCCCAAAATAGAATTTCCCCGGACCCGCCTTCCGGAAGGGGTATCCCAATCTTAGCAGGAAGTTTAACATCCTTTCTTCAACAATAACAAAAGCGGTTGTTATACCCTCGTATAAACACCAGTTGAGTATCGATTTTAATAATCCTATAGTAACAGTTAAACCCCTCGTTTCTTTAGCAACGATCAACCGGGAGAGTTCGACATACCGCTCCACATCATCTGGGGTGGCAATATCCTCAAAGTTATTAAATACAGGTAGGCCTAATTCAGATGGAAAGATCGCTCGCGCAGTTCCAACGATCTTACTTGTATCGTTCGCGGCAAGAAAATGGACCGAATGTTGATCGTATTCGTCTGTTTCTTTTCCATCGGGGTATTCTTCAGGGTTAAGCCATTTTTTTTCCAGGCAGAAAACCCTGTACCGCAGACTAAAAACATCTTCCTTTTCCTTTATAGTTTTGACAACACGGTATTCCATTATTTTTCCCCCACTGGCATTGGTTGCCATAAAAAATCTAGTGTAATCTATTCTATTCGCCCAATACTCAGTGGTGATGAAAGAAAAAAAATTGGCACCATATGCCAAACAATATCATACTTTACATTAACCACCATGTACTGCCAATCAACGCGCTCATTGATGGCAAGTTGGGATTAACCAGATAGACGCCAACGCCGCCATGGTGGCACCATCAAAGAATGAAAATAGAACCGAAGTCGAAGGTTGAGGAACTAGCAGAAGGCAGATTTTTCACAACTTCTGACTTCCCGACATCTGGCTTCCGACTTCTATTTTCATGGTTGGGATAAAGGGGGTAATACAGTTGCCAGAATTAATATTCGCAAAGATAAAACCTGTATTAGAGAAGCAGTTTATTTTTGAGGGGGAGTTGACATTAAAAACGCGTTTTCTTGAGGATCTTGGGGCAGATTCTTTGGATATTGTCCAGTTATTGAGTGATTTAGAGGATATGTTTGAAATAAAAATGCCTCCGGAAGATCTCGTAAATATACAGACTGTAGGGGATATTGTGGATTATATAGCAAGACATACTAGTCCAGTCTGATAAGGAAAAGGAGGTTAGTGATTATGTCTGTTTCTGAATTGTTACGTAATACAGCCAGGCGTTTTCCCGATAAAACAGCTATCCATTTTGATAATCACCTTGTAACATACAAAAGTCTAGACCAATGCGTTGACAATTTGGCCAGGGGGCTGCTCAACCTGGGTCTTAAGCGGCAGGAGATGGTTGGTCTACTTCTGGGCAACTGTTCGGATTTTGTCTACTCTTACTTTGCCATTATCAGGGCGGGAGGGGTGGTTGTTCCTATGAATCCTCTCTATAAGGATGAAGAGGTTAAATACCTTTTAAACCAAGCTGAAGTTGTTTTTCTGATTACCGGGCAATCCTTCCTGCCGATGATCAAAAGGATCTGGCATGATATTCCCACACTGCAAAGGGTGCTTGTCACCGGGGGCGAAACCGGTGATCGAATTGTATCGTACAGGGAGCTTCTTAATATGCCTGCTGAACCTGTAGAGATAGCCATCAAGCCGAATGATATCGCTGCCTGTCTGTTCACATCCGGTACCACCGGCAAGCCGAAAGGAGCTCTGCTGTCACACAGCAATCTGGTCTTTGATGTCCAGGCCAGCACGGAGCGCATCCAGATGGATTCTCGGGATCAACACCTCTGTGTTTTGCCACTTTTTCACTCCTTTGCCTTGATGGCTACGTTGTTGTGTCCTCTTTATACCGGGGGAAGCATTGTTGTTTTGCCTCAGTTCCACCCAGATCTTGTTCTTCGAGAAATTACTTCAAAAAAAATCACCTTTTTTTTGCGGTATACCTACCATGTTTGCTTTTCTTTTGTCAGTTCTAGAGAAGCCGAATGATTATGACCTTCAATCTCTGCGCCTTTGTATAGCCGGTGGAGCACCCACACCGGTAGAACTTATGCAGGTCTTTGAGGAGAAATACAAGATCATTATCCTTGAAGGGGATGGGCCAACAGAAACCTCTCCTGTTGCCTATGTAAATCCTCCGGAACTGCGTAAACTGGGGTCTGTGGGGCCACCCCTGAATGGTGTGTGGGTTAAAATTGTTGATGATGCTGATAGAGAACTTACCGCAGGTGAAATTGGAGAGATCTGCATCAAGGGGCCCAATGTAATGCAGGGCTACCTTAAGCGGCCGGAGGCAACAGCTGAAGCCATAAAGGATGGGTGGTTCTATACAGGTGACATGGGTAAAGTGGATGAGGACGGATATGTCTACATCCTGGACCGCAAAAAGGACATGATTATTGTTGGCGGCCTCAACGTTTATCCCAGGGAGATCGAAGACTGCCTTTTAAGGCATCCTAGAGTTGCTGAAGCTGCTGTCATTGGGATACCTGAAGAACTGCGGGGAGAGGTACCATTGGCCCTAGTTGTATTAAAGGCCGGTGCCACAACAACAGCAGAGGAACTCATTCTTTACTGCCGCAGGACGCTGGCAAACTTCAAATGTCCACGGCAGGTGATCTTTGTTGACAGCCTGCCGAAAACAGCTACCGGAAAAATCGACAAAAAACAGCTCAGAAAGCAGTATAATGTTATTAATCAAGGATCATGATGACTTTGGGGGCTTTCAAGCGTTTACCTGGCTTGGAGATAACTGATCCCCGGGAGTTCCAGGCGGTGCCCGGCAAGGAGGTCAAGGCTGTTCTGGATGATAGATGCATCCTCATCGGCAGCCGCAGGTATTTACAGGAGCAGGGGGTAGAGCTGGAACCGCTGCTGCCAGCACTGATATTGCTTTTTTCTAACTGGCTGAACTATTATGTGTACCAGGAAACACCTTATGATTTAAATGAAATCGGATAAGCCTTTAATGTAAACGCTCTCAGGGCTGATCTCCTTACCCTTTCCAGCCATAAAATATACGGCCCAAAGGGATTCGGTGCTCTCTATAAAAGAAAAGGGGTGCGGCTGCAGCCGGTGGTGAACGATAGGCGCATGGGAGAGAAAACTGAAATGAGTGAGGAGTTTATCTATCTAGATAATGCCGCAATAACATGGCTAAAACCAGAGCAGGTTTACATAGCTGTGGATAAAACGATGACAGCTTGGGGTAGATGTTATCGCTGCTCCGGGGCATAAAGGATTGATTGGCCCCATGGGGGTAGGTGTTCTTGTTCTTGGCCAGGACATTTCGGTACAACCTTAAGGCTCTATTGTGATCCCGTGGGACCTCAGACAGGTGTGGTATCTTTTACACTGGAATCAATGGATGGTACTTTGGTGGGAACGATTCTGGATCAGGCATTCAATATTGGAGTTTGCACAGGGCTGCATTGTGCTCCCGCTGCACATAAAACCATCGGTACATTCCCGGCAGGCACTGTGAGAGTTAGTTTTGGATATTATAACAGGTACAATCATGTAGAACGACTCATTTGTAGTCTACGCGATCTTGCAGGATGATGATGGCAGTGGGACGTTTTGTTTGTCACCTTTCCCAAAAAGACAAGCGGCACTGACTGTCCCCAACCCCGACTGTAAGCCTGTCACCTGTTCCTTATTACAAGGACGGCCATTCTGTTATACTGCTCTCCGCGGTTTGGTTTTGTAGAAAATAAACATCATAATAGCAGCGATGAAGGCCATAATCGCTCCAAAGTAAAAGGCAGCCATGGAACTGACATTATCATATAAAACCCCAGCTATCAGACTTGCGGGTAGAAGAGTTATCCCGAGAATGGCGTTATATAGACCAAGAGCGGTTCCTTTTCTGTCTTTATCAACAAGATCTGATACCAATGCCTTCTGGACTCCATCGGTTGCTGCACTGTAAACACCGTATAAGGCAAAGAGAACAAGTATCATCCCTTTACCCTGTGTCGTACCAAACCCGAAATAAACCAAACTATACAGTAAGAATCCGAAGATGATCAATTTTTCTCTGCCTATTCGATCCGAAAGTGAGCCCATGGGTACAGACAAAAACACAGCAACAGAGTTGAGAATCATATAAACAAGTGGAATCATGGCCACCTTGATTCCCACTTCTTCCGCTTTGACAAGGAGCAGGGCGTCTGTGGAGTTGCCCAGGGTGAAGATGACAGCGATAAGTAAAAACAAGTAATATCTTTTAGAGAAGTCCTTCAGCCGGATTTTCCCTGGCAGGTCTTCTTTGCGCTTTTTTGCTTCCTTAATAAACAGCAAAACTGTAATCACACCAAGTACAGCAGGGATTGTGGCAATTAAAAAAATCCTGCGGTAATTGCCTGGGAAAGTCAACAGCAGCCAGAATGCCAGGAGGGGGCCCAGAATCGCCCCGGCGTTATCCATCGCTTTGTGAAAGCCAAAACCTTTCCCCCGCTCCTTTTCTCCGGCGGAACCCGCGATCAAACTGTCTCTGGGAGCGGTTCTGACGCCTTTGCCGGTTCTTTCAATAAATCTCAAGAACAGAACCTGTAAGGGGGAGACAACCAGGGCATAAAGAGGGGTGATTACGGCTGTAACCGCATAACCGAAAACCATGAAAGGCTTATTTTTGCCGATTTTGTCGCTCCACCAGCCGGAAATGGCTTTGAGCAGAGCGGATGTGCTCTCTGCGATTCCTTCGATCAGGGAAAGCTCAGTTTTAGATGCCCCGATAGACATAAGAAATAAAGGCATGACAGAGTAGATCATTTTTACCGAGGTATCAGTCAAAAAACTCGTTATCCCTGTAAAAAAGATATTTCGCTCCAGGCCAAGAACCTTTCTCTCTTTTTGTTCCGGCATTAGCTCCGGTGTTTGTTTTTCCATTATCTCACCTTATTTGATACATGCTGTTCATATATTTTTTGAGCGAATTCTTGGAGTTCACTTTTGCATTTTTCAATTTCTTTTGCTGCTGTTTTCCCTACATGAGAATTAAAGCAGTCTCTTTTTTTGATCTTTTTGAACCATCCTGTCAGTTTGTTGAATTCTTCTTCATTCTCTTCCAGTTCAGAAAAAGTGAAATTCTTTTTTTCTGTTTCTGTTCGTATTTCTTCGTGAAAACTTTGACAGTAGCTGAGCAGTTCTGTGTATTCCTGTTCCCTTTCCTGGTTGAATTTAGCGATAATATCTTCTTTTCCGTAGACAAACTCCCCCACAACAATAGAGACACTTCCTCCATCACTTTCTATAGTCTCTGCTATTTGTGCGATCTCCTGGTCAACTCCAGGATACCGGGGAAGCATCCAGAGGGACTGCTGGACATTGAGCGCTCCAAGCTTTTTCATGGCCCTCCATGCCGCCACCCGGATTCTCGACGGCTCTGAAGGGAGGCTGTAGAGAATGAATAAATATCTATCTGCCATGGCCATCTCCGTATCTGTAATGCGCGTTACATTGATTCTATGCTTAGAAGTAGAATTTGTCAATGAGACGCGGGGACGGTTCTCGCGTCTCATTGAGACAGGGGTACGGTTCTCGCGTCTTATCGCGTCTCATAAATATTTTAAATTATCATAAAAACATCCTTTTCCATAGAACATATAATCTACTATGTTTTCCATGTTTTATTGTGCTATAATCAATACAAACAATACAAAAAAATACCTGAGGTGACTTATATGCCCAGGCAAAGCAGAAGGCTAAGCAAAAGCAAAATTTATCATGTGATGGAACGAGGTAATGAAAAAAAAAGCAAATATTTTTAGATGACGAAGACAAACAACGCTTTATGACGATACTTTCATTAAAAAACGAAAATAATGGCTACTCTGTTTATGCTTATTGTCTAATGGATAATCATGTGCACTTAGTTATTGATGAGAGACAAGATAGTGTTTCTAGGATAATGAAAAGTATAAACATATCCTATGCTGGTTACTTCAACCGAAAATACTCGAGGGTAGGCCACCTTTTTCAGGATAGGTTTAAGAGTGAGCCAGTAGAGGATGATAGATATCTCCTGGCAGTGATCAGATATATTCATCAAAATCCCGTAAAAGCAGGAATAGTAAAGCATGCAAAGAATTATAAATGGAGTAGTTATTGTGAGTATTTGGGTGAAAATGACGAGCAGGGCAAGATAATAGACCGTAAATATATACTTGAAATGTTTCACAGTGATGAAGAAAAGGCAGTAAAATTGTTTGCGGAGTTTATGGGAAAACAGGACAAAAACCAGTTTCTTGATATTGAGGAAGAGGAAATAAACCACAGTGAGGCATTGAAAATAATTCATGACATTCTGAAAGAATATCAATTGACACCTGAAAATCTAAAAGATTACAATGATATTATGATAAGGAATAAAATTGTATGCGAAATAAGGGAAAGAACAAAATTGTCACAAAGGAAGATGGCCAAAGTCTTAAATATGGATAAAAGCGCAATCAATAGGATAGTCAGATAAAGAGGAGACGTGAGAACCGTCCCCGCGCCTCCGGGTCCCACCGCAAGGATGGCTACTGATGTTTGCTAAACCTTGTCCAGCGGGGTCCAGCGGGATTCCCACCCACTATGTGTAGCGGCCTATCTTGGTTGCCCCTGTCCACGCGTCTTATCAATGTGCGATCAATAGGATAGTTAAATAGTGGTGACCCGAGAATCATCCCCGAGTCCCAGTCCCAGTCCCGGTCCCCGTGTTTCGCTGGTGTTATGAGACGCGAGTGAGACGCGAGAACCGTCCCCTTGTCTCAGATGAGTGAGACGCGAGAACCGTCCCCGCGTCTCGCCCCAGATGTTATTTTATAAGGAGAAACAGATGATTGTACTACACCTGAGTTTTTTTGCCGGAAGCTGTTATTTGTGGGGGGAGACGCCTGCGGAGCGTATCCCTAAACGCCGGGGGCGACCCCCTAAAAACCCCAAACCGATGCTGTCACCTTTTAATGTTTCCCGGGTGAAACTGGGAGATGCTCTGGCCGTGGCCGGAATAAAAGTAAAACGCGGGCAAAAGGCAGGGCCGGCCATGATTGCCTGGATGCCCTCTCTGAAAGATCAGCCGGTGGGATCCAGCCTGCTTGTGTCGGAACCGCCTCCAGCTGCTCAGGAACCGGAGATCCGGCCCTGGGAGGTGACACCCATAACCTTGCTGCCAGATGAGGTGATTGCTCTGCTTACAGCTTGTGCGGGGCACAGGAATCTGGTACCTGGAGTGGTGATCGGGGGAGATGTTTCATTTTGGGTAATGGCCTTGCGCTTTGCCGGTTCCCTGGCTGCCGCCGGCCGCTTCCTGCCGGGAGTTAAGCAGAAGAACGGCGCCTTTGTTGCTTTCTGGGAGCCGGTGTTCTTGGGAGAAGATATGGAGAATCTGGTTGCTCTGGCGGATAGGATGCCGGCAGCCTGTTATTGCCTGACCCCGGATGCTGTGCCTCCAGATGCCCATGCACCAACTGTTTTGCGCAGTTTTACCGCTATGCTGATCGATGCCCTGGTGCGTCAGGAAGCTGCACTGCAACAGGGCAAACCGAAAAAAAAGCGGGGTAAAGCAGCGGGTAATACCAGTATTCATGAGCGGTGGCTGGCTGCTCTGAGAGCACCTTCGGGACAGCTTGAGGGAGACACAGCGGAACTGGTAAAGCTGACATCCCAGGTAAAGGAATGGCGCCGTAAGGTCTATACCCTTTCAGCAGCACCCTACCGCTTTTGTTTTCGCCTGGAGGAACCGGGAATAGAGGAGTCAGGAACTGAATCTGCAGTGGAGAAAAGAGCGGAACAGCCAGGTGCAGGGAAGGGAACAGAAGGGCCGGTAATTGGGAAGTCAGGAGAAAAGCAGCTGAATGCTGAGAAACCAGTTGTGGAGAAATCAGCTGCAAAGAAACAGAAGGAGTCTCCTAAAAAGAAGAAAGCAGACCGTAGGGAAGAAACCTGGATGGTGCGCTATTTCCTGCAGCTCAGGGATGACCCCAGTTTGTTGATTCCTGCTGCAGATGCCTGGGATGGCAGGGTGAAGTTAAAGTTCAAAGGGGGAAAACGGGGTCTGCTGCGGGAGTTCATGCTGACCGCCCTGGGCCAGGCCGCTTGTTTCTCCCCTCAGGTGGAGGAAAGTATTAAATCGGGTGTCCCTGCAGGTTTTACACTGGACAGCAGCGGGGCATTTGAGTTTCTGCATAACCAGGCTCCTCTGCTGCGCCAGGCAGGCTTCGGTGTGATGCTTCCTTCCTGGTGGACAAAGAAAGGCAGTAAGGCGAGGCTGTCGATAAGAGGCAAGGTATCTTCCCCTCCCTTTCAATCAGGTGGCGGTTTGGATATGAACCAGGTGGTTTCCTTCGACTGGGAAGTCGCCCTGGGGGATGAGGTGCTCTCACCACAGGAATTGGATGCCCTGGCCCGGCTCAAGTCACCCCTTGTAAAACTGCGCGGACAGTGGGTAGAGGTGGATGCCGGAGAGATCAAGACGGCCCTGGACTTCTGGATGAAAAAGGCGAGCCAGCAGATGACTGCCCGCGATATCGTGAAGCTTTCCCTTGGGGCAGTACATCAACCGGAGAATCTCACTTTGGAAAGCCTTGATGCCTCCGGCTGGATGGGTGATTTGCTGGAGCGACTGGAAGGAGAAAAATCCTGTACAGATGTGCCCCCTCCACAAGGATTTCAGGGGGAGCTGCGCCCCTACCAGACCCGGGGTTATGCCTGGCTCAATTTCCTGAGCGAAATAGGGTTCGGTGCCTGTCTGGCCGATGATATGGGCCTGGGTAAAACAATCCAGTCTTTGGCTTTGCTCCAGCACCGCTATGAACAGGGTGAACGAGGCCCTGTTTTGTTGATCTGCCCGACATCTGTGATTGCCAACTGGGAAAAGGAGGCTGCCCGATTTACACCTGAACTGCCTGTGCTTATACACCACGGACCCTCAAGAAAGAAGGATAAAGCATTTAAGAAGGACGCTGCTGAACACGCAGTGGTGATTTCCAGCTATGCCCTGCTGGGCAGGGAAGGGGATCTTTTCCAGAAGGTGCATTGGGATGGTGTTATTCTTGATGAGGCCCAAAACATTAAAAATCCGCAGACTCAACAGGCCAGAGCTGCGCGGTCACTGGAAGCGGATTACCGTCTTGCCCTCACAGGCACCCCGGTGGAGAATAATGTGGGAGATCTATGGTCACTGATGGAGTACCTAAACCCGGGTTTTCTGGGCAATCAGGCAGAATTCAAGCGTTTTTTCCTGGTTCCTATACAGGTGCACCGGAATCGGGAGGCCGCTGATGCCCTGAAGCACCTGACACGTCCCTTTATTCTGAGGCGACTCAAAACCGACCGGAGCATCATCGATGATCTGCCGGATAAGATGGAAATGAAGGTTTTTTGCCCACTGACACAGGAACAAGCATCCCTTTATGCCGCAGTGATCAAGGAAATTGAAGCAGCTTTAGAAGAGAGCGAGGGGATCGAAAGGAAGGGTTTGATTCTCTCTGCCCTCACCAAATTCAAACAGGTATGCAATCACCCTGCCCAGTTTCTGAAAGACAATTCGGCACTTGCCGGCCGGTCCGGAAAACTGATTCGCCTTACAGAAATGTCTGAGGAAATACTGGCTGCAGGGGAAAGGGCATTGATCTTCACCCAGTTTGCGGAAATGGGGAAGCTGCTGCAGAGATATTTAATGGAAACCTTCGGTTATCCTGTATTATATCTGCACGGTGGTGTGTCAAAAAAAGAACGCGACCAGATGGTGGATATCTTTCAGGGTGAAGGTGGCCCCCCATTTTTTATTTTAACGATCAAAGCGGGGGGTACCGGACTGAATCTCACAAGGGCAAACCATGTGTTTCACTTTGACCGCTGGTGGAACCCGGCTGTGGAAAACCAGGCCACAGACCGCGCCTTTAGGATTGGCCAACAAAAGAATGTGCAGGTTTACAAGTTTCTCTGCCGGGGGACCATCGAGGAAAGGATCGACGAGATGATTGAGCGCAAGGTCCAGCTTGCAGAAGATATCGTGGGGAGTGGGGAGTCCTGGTTGACAGAGCTCTCCACTGAGGAGTTCAAGGACCTGATGGCCCTGCGGGAAGAGGCTATCGGTGAATGGTAAATCTCATTGCTGCGTTATGCTGCGTTATGCCGCTTTATGGCAATATCATCAGAGGAAGAAAACAGTAGCCGAAGGTGGGAATATCGCTGTGTCAGTGCTCAGCAGCTCCTGGAAACATCCGGCATCAGACTTGCGGCTTCAGGCATTCGATAGCTATATTTTCATATAGAACTTCAGTGAAAATTCCAAATCATCCTTGAAGAAATAAAGCGTTGATGCTTTTGCGATTTTTTTCAAGGGGTATTAAAGCCTGTTTTTAATGTATTTTTCGCTGTAGTAGTAAGGGAGAGAATGAAAAATGCTCTACGATGATTTTAATGTTTATCCGAAGTCACGGCCGCGTGCTGCGAAGGGCGGGATTAAGGCCAGGTCCAAAAGAGGAGCATTTGTCGAGAATTGGTGGAGCAAAAGGTGGATAGCTGTCTTAGAAAGCTTCAACCTGGGTGCGCGTCTCACCCGAGGCCGCCGCTATGCGCGGCAGGGACAGGTTTTGTCCATTGAAGTAGACTGCGGAAAGGTGACAGCTAGTGTACAGGGTTCCCGCTCCAGACCCTATCAGGTTGAGATCATACTAAAACCGTTTTCCAAGACCGAGTGGAAAAAGGTGGTCAGCTGTCTGGCGTCACAGCCGGTTTTTATGGCCAGTCTGTTGGCAGGGGAGATGCCGGATGACATTGAGGACATTTTTGAGGATGCAGGGCTTTCCTTGTTTCCAGAGGAGATGATCGACCTGGAGACAGACTGCTCCTGTCCCGACTGGTCAAATCCCTGCAAGCATATAGCTGCTGTGTACTACCTGCTGGGGGAGGAGTTTGACCGGAATCCTTTCCTGATCTTCAAACTGAGAGGCCTGGATCGGGATGAACTGATGACAATGCTTGATGGTGCAGCATCTCCTGAGGATTTCTTGGAGGATGAATGGGAGATGAGCATGGCAGCAGGGTGTGCAGGAGAATTGGTTCTCCCGGCGGATCCCAAAGTATTTTGGGAAGGCAGCCAGCTGTCAGAAGATATTTTAAAACCGGATATTGCTTCAGAGGCGTTTTCAGCCCTGCTCAAGCAGCTGGGTGAGTTTCCTTTCTGGCAGGGAGAGGAATCACTGCTTGCGATGCTGGAACCTGTATATGAGGGTGTTTCCAAAACAGGCGTGAAGTTGTACACTGGAGAAGAGGGTGAAGAATAATTAGCAGTAAATAAATCATACAGGGGGATTTAAATGATATACAGAAGGCTCGGGAAAACGGATTTGCAAGTATCTGTAGTAGGTTTTGGCGGTATCCCTATCCAGCGGATTGATGCATCCAGTACAGAAAAGGTTGTTAACCGTGCCATAGAACTGGGCATCAACTTCTTTGATACCGCCAGAGGTTACACTGATAGTGAAGAAAAACTACGGTGCAGCAACTGAAAAAACACAGAGATAAGGTGATCATCGCCACCAAATCCAATGGCCCGGGATAAAAAAGGGAATGGCTGAGGATATAGACAAAAAGCCTGATGCCCTGGGTGTGGAATTATCTTGACCTTTACCAACTGCATAATGTCAAAGACAAGGGTGCC
>NZ_CDRZ01000016.1 GCF_000946815.1 Syntrophaceticus schinkii
CAGTTTAAGGAGTTTCGAGTAAGATTCATTTCAGTGTTTTTAGGGAAGGGGGACTTGGCGGGCGTGCCATAGGGGTTCCCCTTCTCGCTATTTATCCTTCCGTGATGATTGTCATGTCAATAAATAATCCATATGTCAATCAGTATGCATCATTTACGTCATAAAAAGCAAGAAAAAAATCCTCTCCCCCCGTCATTGGGAGTGAGAGGCGACATTATCCATCCATTTAAAAAATTCTACCTGTGTTGGTTTATTGGTTGGATCGAGCTTGGGTAAATACCCATAACCATATTCATTTTCAGCGGCGGCATTATCACCAAACCAGGCTTTAAGCAAGGCCACCATTGGTTTGTACTGCGCAGAACCATGTTTTACCGCAAAATCTTGCAGTGTTACTTCTGCGTTGGTGGGATAAGGTAAATAACCCGGCAGGTTGGCAATCAGGTTGGCCATATCGGTAGAACCCTGAACATTGGGCTCTCCACGCAGTGCCTGAATACCGGCACCGGCCTTTCCTATATTGCCTAACAGCAGCTGAATAACCGCATAAGCACGGATTCCTTGCACACCTGTGGTATGCTGGGTCATTCCTAAAGCATAAAGAATGTTACCAGGTCTGTTGTTACAGAAAGTATCCGCTACTTCCTTGATTTTTTCAGCTGGAATCCCAGATATTTTTGCCGCAGTCTCAAAGGTGTATCTGGAATAGTGCTCTTTGAGTTTTGAAAACACGGTATTCGGCTCATCCAGGCTGGCAGCTTTTACCGGTTTGTTCTCCGCATCCAGTTCATAAGCCCAGCTGGCTGTTGCATATTTCTTTTTCTCGGCATCAAAACCAGAAAATAACCCATCTTCAAATTTGTAGTCCTTATTGATCTTGAAAAGTGCGTTGGTGAAATTGAGAACAAAATACTCATCATAGAGCTTCTTCTCAATGATGTAATTTATTATGGCCCCTAAATAAGCGATATCAGTGCCAGGACGTATTTGTGCGAAGATGTCAGCTTTGGAAGCTGTACGCGTAAAGCGAGGATCGACAACAATAATCTTTGCGCCATACTTCTCCCTTGCGCGGTTTATCCATCTCATGGCAATGGGATGGTTTTCGGCACAGTTGCTTCCAGCAATAAGAAAACACTTGGAATTCTGCATATCCGCCCATGAATTGGTCATTGCACCACGGCCAAATGAAGGTGACAAACTAGCCACCGTGGGCGCGTGTCAGATACGGGCCTGGTGTTCGTGATATGGAGTTCCGATCAAACGGCTGAATTTAGTAAGCAGATAGGACTCTTCATTATCGATCTCAGCAGAGCCTATAACTGCAATTCCTTCTGCGCGGTTTGCCGGAACCTTTCGTTTTTCTCCTGTTTTTGTGGTTATCTCGTCAGTGCTGGTCCAGGTAGCATCCCGTACCTCCTTTGTTTTCTTGGCAATACGATCAATGGCCTCCTCCCAGGAAATCTCCTCCCAGTGATCAGAACCGGGAGCACGACGCATCGGTTTCTTTGGACGTTCCGGAGAATAGGCCACCTGTTCCAGGCTAGCCGCCTTTGGACAAAGTGTCCCTTCATTGGTTGGGTTATCCGGATCCCCTTCAAGGTGGATCAATTTTCCTCCCTTAACATGCAGGAGTAAACCACATCCACCTGAACAAAAGTGACAGATACTGGGTATTTTTTTGCATCCTTCGAGTTTCAATGCATACCCTTGGGCTTCCGCTGCTGAAAGGTCAAACCCTAAGCCAGTCGCCAATGCAGCAATGGAAAGGCCTGATAGCTTAAGGAAGCCCCGTCGAGTTACATTCATCCCTAATCCATCCTCCCCTCCTGAGTGTTTCAACACACTCTTTGATATTAGTTATTATTATTCTATACAGGTGTAAAAAATCCTGCAAATATGTTATTATTATTTAGTGTATGTGCAACAAATCTTGTAATTTTTCAACCTCCCCTTTTCGACAATTTTAGATGTATATCCAAGAAAAACAGGGTCAGAAACCGCAGGTTGGGTGTTGCTAATAATCGCCTTCCGCTGTTTTTCCAACGTCGACTTCAATCTCTGTTTTCATTTATTGCTGTTTTGCCATAAAAACGGCATGGATAGAATAATGCTTTGCCAAAACCCTGAAAGATCATCATTACTCAAAGAGATTAAAGCCGTAAAACTTTGGTCTTTTTTTTTGTGGAAACATTCAAGCCAGTCTACTATACCAATAATATGTTTGTTTTTACTGGAAGGCATTGCCGTACCTGATGTATAAATAACTTAAATAAAACCGGTGTTCTGATCAATTCGATCAACAGAATCACCAGGAGAAATCCATACTGTATGGTATATAATAACAGCAAAGATAGTAGTTGCCAGTGGCGCAAGGACTTTCGGTTTAAGCCTGGATTCAGGTATCTCAAAAAGGGTTAAATAGAATATTAAAGAGGAGAGGAATAAATTGGCTGTACAAAGGGGTTTAGAGGAAGCTATTGCTATTTGCTGTGATCATATTCAAGCACTTGACAGCGAGTACCTGCATATCAATGATGCCTTCATGAGGGTGGCCGCGGAGGATATAGCAAGCCCCATTAATGTACCCAATTTTGACCGCTCTTCAATTGACGGCTATGCAATCAGTGAGGGTGATCTGGGAAAACTGAGAACAGGCGAACCGCTGACACTAAAGGTAATAGCTACCATCCAAGCGGGTTCCATAGAAAGCAAACAGATCAGGGCCGGGGAAACACATAGAATAATGACAGGCGCCTTGCTTCCTGAAGGCTGTGCTGCTGTTATCAAGCAGGAAGACGTCCGAATTTCCGGAAACCTGATTGTTGCCTGCGGCAGTCTGAAGCAGGGTGAAAACATCCAAAGGGCAGGCCACGAATTGACAGCAGGAGAGAGGGTAGCACCTAAAGGGCTGGTTCTAAATGCAGAAATCTTGGAAAGGATAGCTGCCTGTGGGATCGAAAATATTTTGGTTCACCAAATCCCCCGTATATATGTTATTAACACCGGAAGTGAATTGCTTTTACCCGGTTCACCTATCAAAACAGGACAGATATATAACAGCAACCGGAGCCTACTGTCAGCTAAAGTAGCAGGCAGCGGTGCCATACCGGTCTTAGCGGATTCTATAATTAAGGATGATTTACAGCAAATTGTAAATGAAATTGAAAAGGCGACACCTGTTTCTGATATGATCATCATCAGCGGAGGAACCGGTAATGGGGTATACGACCTGGTTTATAACGCCTTTGAGTATCTAAATGCCAGTCCTCTTTTCAAAGGAATAGATATTACGCCCGGCAAGGGAACATCTGCGGCGCTTTTTAATGGCAAACTCTTATACAATTTATCAGGCAATCCCCATGCCGCAGGGATATTATTCGAAGTTTTAATTAAGCCGGCACTGCTAAAATTAAAAGGGGATCTATTTTCTGCCAGGGAATGGTTTGATATACAACTGGACAGTCCGATAAAAAAGATTAAGCCTTATCGCAGACTGTGCCAGGGGGAAATGCTCATTGAACAGGGCAGTGTTTATGCCCAACCTGTCAGCGGAAATAATAATCCCATCAAAAACATCTCTTTAATATTGGACATTC
Organism: Syntrophaceticus schinkii; assembly: GCF_000946815.1. Lineage (GTDB taxonomy): Bacteria > Bacillota > DSM-12270 > Thermacetogeniales > Thermacetogeniaceae > Syntrophaceticus > Syntrophaceticus schinkii. The sequence goes on from NZ_CDRZ01000016.1 coordinate 3,600, forward strand.
GAGCCGGGCAGGGAGCAAAAGGGGATATGGTAAGAGCTATAATCCTCAACTAGCCATTAGATTATCATCTGTTTTTCTAATCCTCAATGTACTTGTGGAAAACTATTATGGCCTGGCGCACTCCCCACCCCGCCCTTGCAGGGTTTCCAGGGCATGGGGAATAGCCGGCAAAACAGCTTCCAGATTCTCCTTTACAGCCCGTGGACTGCCAGGCAGATTGATAATCAAAGCCCTGCCACGGCTGCCGGCCACAGACCTGGAGAGCATGGCATGGGGTGTTTTTTCCAAACCCTTGAGCCGCATTGCCTCAGCGATCCCGGGAATAAGCCGCTCCACCACATCCAGGGTTGCCTCAGGTGTCACATCCCTCGGCCCTAGGCCGGTGCCCCCGGTTGTCAAAACCAGGTCAAGTTGCTCCTGGTCAGTGTACTGCACAATCTTTTCCGCTAGAACTTCTCTTACATCAGGCACCACATCATAGGCAACCACCTCACCGCCAACCCCTGCAACCAGCTCCCTGATCACCTGGGCGCTGCGGTCCTGACGCTCACCTCGTGAAGCTTTGTCGCTTGCTGTAAGTATAGCAACTCTGATCATAATCACCTCCTCAAACTCCAGCCGCGGGGACGGTCTCCCTGGCAGGTCCCCTTCCGGCAGGTCTTGACTTTAGTTAGCTGGCCTTTTGTCACCTGTAATCCGGCTACAGCTTCCCCAAAAGCTCCCGCAAGGGAGACACGTGCAAGGGGGGCTGTCCCCGGTATGCGCGTTAATCAGATTCTCCCGGGTGGCTGTCACCGACAACCTCAATAATATCTCCGGCCCTGACCTGCCCACCTTGAAGGATACGGATGAAGATCCCCTCTCTGGGCATCACACAGTCTCCGGCCTGGTAGTAAATAGCGCACCTGTTGTGACACTTTTTCCCGATCTGTGTCACTTCCCCCATGGCCTCCTCGCCAAGCCTCAGCTTGGTACCTATGGGCAATGAAACCAATTCAATCCCCTCAGTAGTCAGGTTTTCAGCGAAGTCACCAGGCCCCACATCGAGACCCTTGTCCTGCATTTTTTTGATGCTTTCCATGGCCAGAAGGCTCACCTGCCGGTGCCAATCCCCGGCATGGGCATCTCCTTCCAATCCATGATTTACCAGGAGCATCCCCTGGCCATTATTCTTTTTGCGCTCCCCTGTATTTTCACTGGTACAAACAGCTATGATTTTTCCCATTCTTGTTCACCCTCCCGGAAAAATGTCCCGCTTTTGCCGCCAGATTTTTCCACCAGGCGAATCTCTCCGATGACCATTGCCCGGTCAACAGCTTTGCACATATCATAGATGGTCAAGGCAGCTATATTGACTGCGGTCAGTGCCTCCATCTCCACACCGGTTTTCCCCTGGCAGCGCACCCGTGCCTCAATCTCCACAGCAGAGCCTTCATCATCATAGTGAAAATCGAGATCGATCCCTGTTAACAGGAGGGGGTGACACATGGGGATCAATTCAAAGGTTCTCTTTGCTCCCATAATTCCTGCCACCTGAGCAACAGCCAGAACATCCCCTTTTTTGATCCCCCCGCTTTTGATTAGCTGTAGGGTCTCCGGTGCCATGAAAACAGTGCCCCGCGCCCTGGCTTCCCTCTCTGTAACACCCTTGGCACCCACATCAACCATGCGGGCGCGGCCGCGGTCATCAAAATGTGTAAGGTCGTCCACCACTCAACCCCCTATCTGGCACATGCCCCGCCCGGCTTCAGGAGCACCTGTTGCTAGATGATGGTTTGCGGGTTTTAAGGCTACAGCTTTATGGAATAGCTGCTGCAGTTCTCGATCACCCGCACCGGATCTAAGGGCCTCCCTAATGTCAACTTCATGCTGGTCGTGAAGGCAGGGGCGAAGTTTCCCATCAGCTGTAAGGCGCAGACGGTTGCAGTCAGCGCAAAAGTGATTGCTCATGGCATGGATAAACCCAATGGATCCCTTTGAGTTTGGCAGGGTGTAATACTCAGCAGGTCCGCAGCCCCGCACCCCACTTTTAGCAGGATTTAGTTCACCCAACTCCTGTTCAATCACACTCACAATCTCTTCACAGGAAACAAAAGAATCCCCGGCCATGGTCCAACTTGTACCTATAGGCATCAATTCAATAAACCTCACATGGAGGGGATAATCAAGGGTCAGGCGGGCAAAATCCGCCCATTCGCGGTCATTGAAATTACGCAGGGCAACAATATTAAGCTTAACGGGAGCAAATCCGATCTCCAGCACCTTCTCTATGCCATCCCATACCTGCTTTAAGTTGCCACCCCTGGTAATCCGGTTAAATTTTTCGCTGTCCAGGGTATCCAGGCTGATGTTGAGCCTTTTTACCCCGGCATCCCAGAGCTGCTCGCCCATCTCCAGCAGAAGTGTTCCATTGGTGGTCACCGCTATGTCCTCAACCCCTGGTAAAAGCGCTAAGGACCTGATAAAAGGGATGACCCCCTTTCTGAGTAAGGGCTCTCCACCGGTCAGCCGAAATTTATTGATTCCTAACTGTATGGCCACCTCCGCTACCCTCAGGATCTCTTCCATGCGCAGGATCTCATCCCGTGTCCTGCTGGTGACACCCTGGGGGGGCATGCAGTAAAGACAGCGCAAGTTACAGCGGTCGGTTATAGACATCCTCAGATAATCAATCCGGCGCCTAAAGCGATCCTCCATTAGCCTACCCCTTTCCCTCCTGGTTTGCTCTTTTTTATATTAAAAACAGCCAAGCGCACAGCCGTATAGTTTGATGTTTAATTCATTGCAGGCCTCCCCAACAACCTTAGGCTCTACACCCAGGGAGGTCGCTATCTCCATGGCTGCCGGGCATATCTCTTCTCCTCCTTCTCAGTTTCCACGCAATTAAAAAAATAGTGCCAACCTGAATTGCCTGCACTATTTTTTACGTGAGCAACTCCTTTCCAAGGTTGGGAGGTATCCGGGTTTCCCCTCTACCCTACAGCATTAATGCATGCGTTTAGCCCCCATAGCTGATGCTTTAGAAGAGCTAAATCGGAGTTATTCATATTTCTTTGCTTTACATTATTAATTATACATGAAAATCTTACTTTTTTGTCGTAATGCAAATAGTACATTATAAAACTTCATTTAAGCTGCCCCTCCGGTACCCCATCAGATCAAGGGCTACATAGGAAAAGCCCAGCTTCCTGATGTTTTCAGAAATCTCTTGATGGTGCTCCAGGATAATTGGAAAGGCATCAACAGCTGTCTCAATTCTGGCTACACCACGGTGCCAGCGCACCCTCACCTGGCCGTTGAGCAAAGAGTTCAAATAGGCTTCTGCTTCCTCGATCATCTTCAGCTTACCCACAGTAATTTCTTCACCATAGGGAATCCTGCTCGCCAGACAGGCGGCCTCAGGTTTGGTCCAGGTAGGAAGTCCCGCTGTGCGTGAGTATTGGCGAATTTCCTCTTTTGTTATTCCCGCCTCCAGGAGGGGGCTGTGCACCCCTAGATCCATCGATGCCCTCATTCCAGGTCTGTGGTCACTTTGATCATCCTTATTGGCGCCATCCAAAACAGCCTGATAGCCCTCTTCCCTGGCAAGCTGGCAAAGCAGCCCGAAAAGATGCTTCTTGCAGTGATAGCAGCGCTCCGGCGAATTACCCCTTACCCCGGGAAGCTTAAGCGGGTCAGCGGTGATGATCGTGTGATTGGCCCCCAGGAGATGTGCAATCTCCTGGGCGTTCCGCAGCTCCCGCCGCGGGATCAGTACGGTGTCCAATGTTACCGCTAGAGCCCTTTCCCGCAATTCCTCAACTGCAGTCATCAGGAGAAAGGTGCTGTCCACACCACCGGAAAACGCGATAATAACACTGTTATAGTTTCTGATCCTTTTCCTCAATGCCTCAATCTTTTTTGCGGGATGCTCGGTCACCTTTTCTATCTCCTCACATTGGATGATATATAAACATTCTATAAAACATCCCTTGAATCCTTCGCAGGTGACAGGGGTATCTTTAACAACATTACGGAAATAGGTTTTGGTAACGACCATACCCGGTGCCCGGGCACCGTTAACTTATTAAAGTGCGGATCTGGAGATGCACTGGGGACAGTTCCCGGCGCATTTCTGGGGACGGTTCCCGGCGCATTTTAAAGTGCAGATCTATAGATTTCAGCGATTTCCTCCACAGTAGCATCCCTTGGGTTTGTGATCAAGCAGACATCCTCTGCTGCAGCCTTGCTGAGTTCCATGATGTACTCCTCCTGCAAGCCAATTTCCGAGAGACTCCTTTTGGCACCTATATCCAGGCACAGGCCTTCTACAGCCTCAACCGCCTTTTCCGCGGCATCCCGTTTGCTGAGTCCTTCGACATTCTCTCCCATGGCTCTGGCGATGTCAGCATAACGATCCATACAGGCAATCAGATTAAAGCGCATCACATGAGGCAGCAAAATGGAGTTAACCTCCCCGTGGGGAAGGTTAAGAAGCCCTCCCAGTGGGTGTGCCATGGCATGAACAGCGCCCAGGATGGCATTGGACATGGCAACTCCCGCCAGCAGGCTGGCCATAGCCATATTTGTTTTGGCCTCAATATTAGTACGGGAGGCTACAGAGGCCCTCAAGGATGTTGTGATCATTTTGATGGCTCTTAGGGCATTGATATCTGTGATCGGTGTGGATGCAACTGAGACATACGCCTCAATGGCATGTGTTAAGGCATCGATCCCTGTATTTGCTGTTAATCTGGCATCTTTGGTGCTCAACAAAATGGGGTCAATGATGGCAATATCCGGCACCAGAGATTTTGAGCCGATGGTCATTTTAACCTTTCTTTGGGTGTCAACAATAATAACAAACTGTGTAACCTCTGCTGCCGCTCCCGCCGTTGTGGCCACACAGATCAGTGGGGGGAGGGGCTTATCGATCTTGTCCACCCCTTCGTAATCGTGGATCTTGCCTCCATTGGTGGCTAGAATAGCGACTGCTTTGGCTGCATCAATAGCACTTCCACCGCCTACTCCCACAACAGCATCACAGCCGGCTTCCAGGTACAGCTCCTTGCCGTGATCAACTTCGTAATCCTTGGGATTTTCAGTGGGTTCTGACCACACACAGTACTCCAGGCCGACATCTTTCAAATGCCTGACAGCCTCGTCAACCCAACCGGAATCCACAACCCCTTGATCACTGACGAGAAGCACCCTTGTCGCTCCCAAGCGAAGCGCACTCTCTCCGATTAGACTTAATGTGCCCCTGCCAAAAATAATTTCTGGAACCATAAACTTAAATATATCCATATATTTACCCCCTGTTGTGTTATAAACGAGCTCCTTTCCAAAATAATTTTCTTTAAAAATAAGAAATACCCTCTTTTTTCGACAGTATTTTTTGCCACAAAAAAACTGCCGGCCAGAATAAAGATCCGGTCGGCAGTTGTAACTCATATGATCAGCTTATGCCAAGGGAGCCATACTGTCTTCAAATATTGCCCTGACTACCTTTTCCGTAGCCTTGATCGGTGCAATTCCCAGCAAGCCGTCAAGAGAGGGTGTGTTAAATGCCAGGTGTACCAGTTTATCAACATCCTGATCAGTGTATCCCATATCCTGTAGTTTTTCGGTGACACCTGCATTGAACAGCCACTGCTCTACACCTACTGCACACTCTTCTGCTTCACCCGGTACTCCCTGTAAACCTGGAACGATGGCTCATAGATTGCTGCCAATATTTCCGGAACAGCGGGGTATGTATATTTGATTACAGCCGGGAGCAGCATAGCTAAACCGAGACCATGAGGCAGATCCGGTTTTACTGCGCTCAGTGGATGCTCCATGGCGTGAGTGAAGTGCAGAAGGCCGTTATCAAAGTCAATCCCTGCAATCATGGACGCGTAGAGCAGGTAGTACCTTGCTGTCAGGTCATCTGGATGGGCAACAGCCTGAGGCATGTAGCGAGCAACCAGTCTAACAGCTTCCTTGGCCATCATCACCACATAGGGGCTGGTGACGAGAGAGGTGCAGGCCTCATTGACATGATTTACGGCGTCAATTGATGTATAGCGTGTCTGGTTCGCCGGTAGTTTAGTCATCACTGCGGGATCATCTATAGCAAAAACCGGATAGATGCAGTCCACTGCCAGGGCAGGTTTATATTCTTTCTCCGGGATACTGGCAACTGCAAATCTGTCTACCTCTGTACCTGTGCCATGAGTGGTATTGATTGCTATAATAGGAACAGCTTTTTCGGCATTGAATTTGAAGGTATAAAGGTCACGAGCATTGTACTGGGCATTGTCCGCATGCAGGAGAACAGCAGCACTCTTACAGGTATCAATGGGGCTGCCACCGCCGATTCCGAATACCGCCTGGGCGCCAAGGTCTTTACCCATCTTGACCGCAGTGTCGATTCCATCAACGGTCGGGTTCGGGACAACCTCATCAAACATAACCCAAGCAATCCCACGCTTCTTCAAGGCTGGCTCCAAAACATCCCAGACACCTGTTACCTTGTAAACCGTCTTGTCCGTACAGATGAGCACCTTATCGATATCGTTCTTCTTCAGCCAATCGCAGATATCGTTGACCTTCTGGAGTGCTCCCACTCCGAAATAGCATAGTGTCCGTGTACGGATCTCTACTACCTGGTTAATATTCATTTTTGTTTCCCACATAAGTTTCCTGTTGACCTCCTTAGTTTGTTTTTAATATGATTACCGACTTAAAACTTTTCAATTCTCTCTACCATAGCAACCCCAAAACCACCCCCACCTTAGTCTGATAACGATTGCTGTATTCTGTAATAGTGCAAAATACGTGCCAGCCGCTTCTTTCCCCTGAACGCACAAAAAGGCTTGAATACCGATAAATTAAATATGCACCTGCCGTAGATACGACAGGTGCATACGCATTCGCGTTAGATTCAACAAAATCCCGTTATCAGCTCTAGTCTACATGAAGGCAGACTTTAGCCATCTCCGCCGCAATTTTTTTCCTCCTGCAGTTCGAACACATATTATCACTTGAACTGAGGAGTTCTGTCTGCTCTTTAACATGTTCGCTTACCGGTTGTGTGCAATAGTATTTTCCGCACTCTTCACAGCGGGACATCTCAAAGGACCTGTGCCAGATCTCCCGATACCCGTCCTCTTCCTTCACCGGTATTGCCCCGGTGGGGCAGATATCGGCACAGGCACTGCATCCCATACATTCCTCGGACCCCTCGTCAAAGGGTGTTGCCACTTTTTTCTCCGTTCCCCGCAAGGCTGAAGAAAGAGCGTTGGCTCCTACCTTTTCACAGGCCTTAACACAGAGCAGGCACATAATACAGCTCTCTTCGGGATCAAGCGGTTCGATCCTATCGCAGTTGTACTCTTGAAACAGTTTTTTCATTAGATCACTGTTCGGTGCCCTCCTGTAAAGGAGTGTGACGAGATTACGCCTGATTTCCTGGACAGCCGGAGTATTTGTCCTGACCTCCATCTCTTCGGTGATCTGATAGGTGCAGGATGCTACCAGGCGCGTTTTGCCATCAACTTCGATCTCTACCATACAAAACCGGCAGACCCCCTGGCCGCCGAATGCCTCACTGTAGCAGAGGGTGGGAATGTCTATCCCAGCCCTTCTGGCTGCCTCCAGTATGGTTTCTCCGCAAGTAACCTCTGTTTCGATGCCATCGATCCTGATTTTCACTATTCCCACCCCCTTATTTAACCTTTATAGCCTGGAATTTGCAGTTGTTAATACATTCTCCACACTTAATGCATTTAGATATATCGATCTGATGTGCCTTTTTCGTCTCCCCGGTGATGGCATCAGCCGGGCAGTTCCTGCGGCAGCGGCCGCAACCATTGCACAGTTCCGGGTCAATATAAAACTCGGTCAGTTCCTTGCACACCCCGGCCGGGCAGCGGTGGTTATTGATGTGCTCCAGATATTCATCACGGAAATAGTACAGTGTGGAAAGCACCGGATTTGGGGCTGTTCTCCCCAGAGCACACAGAGCGGCCTGTTGAATCGTCTTGCTCATGGACTCCAGGAGATCCAGATCCTCCGGTTTCCCCTTCCCTTCACAGATGCGTGTCAGAATATCCAGCAGCAAGCTAACCCCTTCCCGACAGGGCACACATTTACCACAGGATTCACCCGCCAGGAAATTTACATAGTAGTGTGCCACTTCGACTATACAGGTGCGGTCATCCATGACAATCAAACCGCCTGACCCCATCATCGATCCAGCCTGGGTGAGGGTATCAAAATCCACAGGCAGGTCGAGAAGCCTCTCCGGGATGCAGCCCCCGGAAGGCCCACCGGTCTGTACAGCCTTAAACCGGCGCCCCTTTTGGATCCCACCGCCGATTTCAAAAATAATCTCGCGCAGTGTGGTTCCCATAGGCACTTCCACAAGGCCTGTGTTGACAACCTTCCCTACCAGGGAGAATACCTTGGTTCCTTTACTGCCCTCAGTACCTATTGAAGCAAACTTTTCAGAACCTGCATTAATAATCACAGGTACATTCGCCCAGGTTTCCACATTATTGATCACTGTAGGCTGGTCCCAAAGCCCCTTTTCAGTAGGAAAAATATATTTATCCCAGGGCTCACCGACATTGCCCTGAATTGAGTTGATCAGGGCTGTTTCCTCACCGCAGACAAAAGCCCCGCCACCACGGACAATCTCGATGTCAAAAGAAAGACCGGCTCCCAGGATGTTTTTTCCAAGGTATCCGCACTCACGGGCACTTTGAATAGCCAGAATCAGGTTATTGACCGCCAGGCCGTACTCATCACGCACATAGATATACCCCATGGATGCTCCAATGGCATAGGCACAGATAATTAGCCCTTCCAGCACAGTGTGAGGATCTCCCTCCAGGATGCTGCGGTCCATAAATGCCCCGGGGTCACCCTCATCCCCGTTGCAGATAACATATCTCGGCTGTTTGTCTGTGGATGCACAGGCTTTCCACTTGAGACCCGTTGGGAAACCACCGCCGCCCCGACCACGCAGACCGGCTTTCAACACCTCTTCAATAACTTCTTCCGGGGTCATGGTTTTGATGGCTTTTTCCAGGGCCTGATAGCCGCCCCGCTCCAGGTAATCCTTGACCTCAGCAGGATCGATTTCCCCGATGTTGCGCAGGGCTACCTTATGCTGCTTTTTGTAGAAATTGGTGTCACGGTGTGACCTATAGTACTGTTTTGTAGTCGGGTCACGATACATCAGGCGCTTGATCAGTTCCCCTTTGATCAGTGTCTCCTCTACTATCTCATAAACATCCTCTGCCTGGACATGGCAATAAGTAATATCATCAGGCATGATCTTAACCAGGGGGCCCTTTTCACATAAGCCGTTACAACCTGTTGCTTTGGCAAAGGTCTTTACCTGATACCTATCATTCCCTTCCAGGGCACGACAAAGTTCCTCATAAACCGCCCCACTGCCATTGGCCAAACACCCTGTACCACAGCAGACCAGTATCATTCTTTCTTCCGGGTTGTTCGCTTGATGTATGATCATTGATCTGCCCCCCGATACTTGTTGATGACCTCTCTGAGTGCAGTTGGAGTAATTTTTGCGTAAACCTTTTCATTGGCTACAAGAACAGGTGCTAAAGCGCATGCCCCCAGACAATTTACGGTCTCCAGTGAAAACTCGCCGTCAGGGGTGGTCTCCCCAGGCTTGATCCCCAGTGTTTTATAAATTTCATTGATCATTACATTAGAACCTTTGATGTGACAGGCAGTTCCATCACAAACCTTGAGAATTACCCTGCCCTTGGGAACAAGGCTGAAGGCCTTGTAAAAGGTAGCCATACTGAAGACAGCGGATAAAGGTGTTTTGACATGCACCGCTGTCATCTTCAAAGCCTCCTTGGGTAGGTAGTTAAAATGCTTTTGCAGATCCTGCATGATTGCCAGGGTATATCTTCGTTCAGGAGGGTAGCTGCCAACTATTCTCTCAATGGCCTGCCTGTCAGCCACCTGCTGACTGTTTACCGCCATATCCATACCTTCCTCTCCTTGATACTTGTCCCTGTATAGTTACACTATCTATTAATAAATTCGTTTTTTCACCACATTATCCTTTCAATAATTTAAAAAGAAATTTAAAAAGAGGCGGAACCAATGGATCCACCCCTCCTGCTGCTCAACCAGCTGAGAGCCACGGATGACAAATATCCCCAGACATCTGCCACTTTAAATGCCGTTTTCGCGGCACAATCTTCCGGTTTTTCGGAAGCCAAACAATTTTTTGTAACCTTCAAATTGATTATTTCTTTTCTTTATAAAGGTACCGAAGTACCCTTGGTGTGGTCTTTAACCACTTTGCGGCCTGGGGATAGCGCCCACCTGAAGCATCCAGGCTCTTTTCAATAAGTTTTCTGGTGGATTCATTGGACACCTCTTTGATAGAATCCAGATAACCAGGAAGGTCAAACCCTGCTTTGATATCCACCTGGTCAATAAAATTATCAAGCTGGCTGCAACCTCATCCCAGCCACTTTTGTTCCGGGGGAGCAGATGCGGAAAGGGCTGGTTGGTCTGCCAGCACTATTTCCAATTCCATTTTTTAAATGCCCCTTTATTTTGTTCCGTAACTTCGGTAATTTTAGATGGCAGGTGTTCCAT
>NZ_CDRZ01000017.1 GCF_000946815.1 Syntrophaceticus schinkii
TGGCTTGGAACCACGTTCAAGCTTCACTCCCGTGGCTGGTTAAGAATATTATCTATGGAACAGGAAGGAACCTTGGCTAAGGAAATAGTATATATTTATCTAAACGTTCCATTTTAGTCATAGGAGGTGCATCAATTGTTTATTTTAGGTATTAATGGCAGCCCCAATCATGATGGAAACACGGTTTTTCTTCTGAAAGAAGCCCTTGCAGCAGCCCGGGAATCAGGGGCGAAAACAGAACTGCTGCATGTGGCAGAGATACTGCAAGGGGTAGAACCCCCATTTTGCGAGATTTGTTCGTCTACTTGTGACGGTGTCTGTGGTGAGGGAAATAAGCTCGGTGAGGCTTTCGATCTATTGCATCGTGTAGATGGAATAATTATGGGCAGCCCTGTTTATTTTGGCACACTATCCGGCCAACTGAAGGCCTTTTGGGATAAAACCCGTGTGCTGCGGCGGGAAAAGGCGCTTCTGAATGTTGTCGGGGGAGCAATTGCTGTAGGGGGTGGACGCTTTGGGGGTCAAGAGACCACACTCAAGGCAATCCACGACATGATGCTGGTTCAGGGGATGATCATTGTCGGTGACGGCTATCGGGAGTTTGACTGCGGTCACCAGGGAGCATGTGCCCAGCGGCCGGCTATGGAGGATGAAAACGGCAAGAAGCGGGCGCACATCCTGGGGCGGCATGTTCTTGAAGTTGCGGCGGCAACAAAGGAACTGCGGATACGCTAAAACGAGGTGGTGGCTTTTGCCAAAGGATCTGTGTATACGTGAGGAGATCGAAAAACAGGAAGCCAAGTATCTTGCTTCTTATGCCACACTGTGCACGGGGTCAAGGGGGCGCCTTTATCCGGAGGATCCCTGCCCGGTGCGAACGGTGTTTATGCGTGACCGCGACCGGATAATCTATTCCAAGGCCTTCCGGCGCCTCAAGCATAAAACCCAGGTTTTCATCTCCCCGGAGGGAGATCACTACAGAACCAGGAGCACCCATACCCTGGAAGTTTCCCAGATCTCCCGCACCCTGGCCCGGGCACTGAGGCTCAATGAAGACCTGACCGAAGCCATCGCTTTAGGGCATGACCTCGGGCACACACCATTCGGGCATTCAGGAGAATCTGCTTTGAATGAAATCTATCCTCCGGCTTTCGCCATAATGAGCAGAGTTTGCGGGTGGTTGATCAACTGGAAGGGGAGCGCGGCCTCAACCTGACCTGGGAGGTGCGGGACGGCATCCTCTGCCACACCGGTCCACGGCATCCTGCAACACTGGAGGGGCAGATCGTCAGGATAGCTGACCGCATCTCTTACATCAATCATGATATCGATGATGCCATCAGGGCGGGGATTATTGAGGAGAGTGACCTGCCCAGGGATTGTGTCAAGATTCTGGGCAACCGTCATAAAGCAAGAATTAACACCATGGTCACAGATATTATCGAGAAAAGCTGGGGAAAACCGGAGATCACCATGAGTGATCATGTTCAGGTGGCCACTGATGGTTTGCGCAGCTTCCTTTTTGAGCAGGTATATATTGGTTCTGTTGCCAAAAAGGAAGAAGCTAAAGCACAACGAATAGTCAAGACACTATACGAGTATTACCTGGAGAACCCCAATTTGCTCACAAAGGAACTAAAGTTAAAGGTATCACGAGAAGGACTGGAAAGATGTGTTGTCGATTATATTGCAGGAATGACCGATCGCTTTGCCTTGAAAACATTTGAGAAACATTTTGTGCCGAACGCCTGGATGAAGTGAACAGATAAGCAGGAGATAAGATGCCCGGTAGCGAACTGTTTACAGGTGCATTTTTTAAGAACGGGTGTTTGTAGAATGGGTCCTATCCCCGAAGAATTTCTGGATAGTGTCCGGAGCGGGGTTGATATCGTTGAGCTGATCAGCGAATATGTTCCTTTAAAAAGATCCGGACAAAACTATATGGGGCTCTGTCCCTTTCACCGGGAGAAGACCCCCTCATTCAGTGTATCACCCGCCAAGCAGATTTTTTACTGTTTTGGCTGTGGTGCAGGGGGAAATGTTTTTTCTTTTTTGATGAAGATGGAGAACTTACCCTTTCTGGATGCCGTGGAAATCCTGGCAGACAGGCTTGGCCTGGATGTGCCTCGCTCCCCTCGTTCAAGGGAGAAACATGAGCGCAAGGAAAGGTTCTATGAACTGAATGCTCATGCAGCAGAATACTATCATAGAATATTAGTATATGGAGCAAAAGCGGAGTCTGCCCGCGGCTACCTGATGGGGCGTGGGGTGAACAGGAGTTCCTGGGAGAAATTCCTGCTGGGTTTTGCTCCCGATGCCGGTGGCGGCCTTTTGAAATATTTAACGGGGAAGGGTTTTTCCCTTCAAGAAATTCGCCAATCAGGACAGTTTAGTGAGCGGTACGGCACCCTGCAGGAGCTTTTCCGCGGTCGTATTATCTTTCCCATCTGTGATGCCAGGGGACGCTGTCTGGGTTTTGGCGGGCGAGCGCTGGGGGATGAGGAGCCCAAATATCTGAACTCTCCTGAATCACCTGTTTTCAATAAGAGCCGCAATTTATACGGTCTTCATCTGGCTATACCTGCGGTTCGGGATCAAAAGAAGATCATTGTGGTGGAGGGCTATTTGGACTGTATCACTGCTCAGGAATATGGTTTCCGAAATACAGTTGCCGCTCTGGGAACAGCCTTTACCCGTGACCAATCACGGCTATTATTGCGCTATACGAAAGACGTTGTCCTGGCTTTTGATGAGGATGCTGCCGGTTCAGCCGCCACGATGCGCGGTGCTGGCTTTTTACAAGAGTTGGGGGCTCAGGTATCCATTCTGAACCTCCCGGAGGCCACAGACCCTGATGACTTTTTGCGAGCCCATGGAAAAGAGGCGTTTGCGTCAGCTTTAGAAAACCGTACAACAGGTTACTTTGAGTTTAGACTGGAACAACTGCTCCGCCAGTATGATCCTGAGGATGTTGTGGAACGAGCGGAAATCGCCAGAGAACTGGTAGAAGAGATCGCAAAGATACCCAATTATGTGGTGCGTGAGGGTTTTATACAGATGGCTGCCCAAAAGATGCATACATCAGAGGAGGCCATCAGCCTGGAATTATCCCGATATTTGAAGAAACAGAGCAAATGGGAGGATAAAAGTGATAAAAATAGATATAATATGGAACAAGGCAAACAAACTTTCGAAAAACGGCGCATACCTGCGTCAGAGGTGGCAAGACGGGGTCTCTTCCGCTTTATGTGCCAGGATCGCACTCTTTTGGAGCGGGTACAGGAAGAACTGGGAGAAGAGGCAGTATTCACTGGCAAGCTAAAAGATTATCATCAACTTTTTACAAAGCCTGATTGGTCCAGCCCCGCGGAATTGATCGAGGTTGCAGCAGACAATCAGGATGAACTGGCAGGTCTCTTGATGAGCGGTGAAGAGATTCACCTGGATAAGGTGCAGAAGGAACAACTGGTAGAAGATTATATTTGGACATTAAAAAAGGAGCAATTAAGCCAGTTAATAGACGCAAAACAAGCTACTTTAAGAAAGTGCGAAAAAAATGGCGATCAAGAAGGAATTAGGGGTCTCTTAGCAGAAATACATGTACTGTACGAAGAACTGGAACAACTAAAAAAAAGTCGGCAGCAAGGGTATAACTTGATGCACTACGAAAGGGGGGATAGCAATGAAAGAAGAACAATCAAGCATGGATGCAGTAAAAGCCTTAATTGAGCGAGGAAAGGAAAAGGGAACTCTCTCCTATGAGGAAATTATGGATACCCTCCAGAATTTCGATCTGAGTTCAGAAAAGATAGACAGCATATATGAGCACTTTGGGGCCATCGGAATTAAAGTCAGTTCAGACGGAAGCGCAAAAGCTGATGCCAAAAATGGTGAAGACTGAAGAAGATGAAGAAACTGATGTGGATCTTTCTGTTCCTGAAGGTGTTGCTATCGATGATCCCGTCCGTATGTACTTAAAAGAGATCGGTCGCATTGACCTGTTGACTGCTGAGGAAGAAGTGGAACTGGCAAAAGGAATAGAGGCCGGAGATGAAGAAGCAAGGCGCCGGCTTGCTGAGGCAAATCTGCGACTTGTTGTGAGTATTGCCAAGCGTTATGTAGGAAGAGGGATGCTTTTTTTAGACCTGATCCAGGAGGGGAACCTGGGCCTGATCAAGGCGGTAGAGAAATTCGATTACCGCAAAGGCTATAAGTTCAGCACATATGCCACCTGGTGGATCAGGCAGGCAATTACCCGGGCCATCGCTGACCAGGCCAGAACGATCCGCATTCCTGTACACATGGTGGAGACCATCAACAAGTTGGTCAGGATCAACAGGCAGCTGCTGCAAGAACTGGGTAGGGATCCCACACCGGAAGAGATCGCTGCAGAGATGGATATCCCACCGGAGCGCGTGCGCGAGATCATGAAAATTGCTCAGGAACCTGTGTCACTGGAAACCCCTATCGGTGAGGAGGAAGACAGCCACTTGGGAGACTTCATCGAAGATGAGGATGCATTGGCTCCGGCAGAGGCAGCGTCATTTATCCTGCTCAAAGAGCAGTTGGAAGAGGTACTGGAAACCCTTACACCCAGAGAAAGGGATGTGCTGCGCCTGCGGTTCGGGCTTATCGATGGGAGGGCGCGCACCTTAGAAGAGGTTGGGCAGAAGTTCAATGTGACGAGAGAGCGCATCAGACAGATAGAGGCAAAAGCACTGCGCAAACTGCGCCACCCCACCCGAAGCAAAAAACTGAAAGACTATCTCGAATAAGAAATGCCCCACCATCAAACAGGAGGGGCTTTTTTTTGGGGTCAGGCTTGAGTAATTGAGTTATTATCGGATACAAGTAAAAACTGGTATTTACCATCAAAGAGGCCTGGCTGGAGGTTAGATATCGGAAGTTTACGGGGACTACCTAATGCTTGATCTGGTATTTCCAAGGGATACCAAAATCAGGCTTATTTTTATTGCCTGATCGGTATGTCTTGGGTAGGTAGTTGTTTCTGAGTAGGAACAGAAGATGATGGACAATTTTTTTTTGGTCATTTTAGAATGATGTTATCCAGGAAAATCGAATCTGGCTCACACATCCCCAGTTTGTTTCTGGCTGTATCTTCTACCCGGTCCAGTGACCGCAGTTTGAGCGCTTCCAGCTCATAGCTCTTATTTTCTCTTTGCAATACGCCTATAGACTGGGCAGATTTATCCACCTGATAGCTGAGGACAGTTGCTGTATTATGAAGGTAGATGTAAGTCAAGAGTAAAAATAGAAGCAGCAGAACGGCAGTAGTAATCATTACAGGTATCTTCAGAGAACGCCGCCTTGTCTTTAACCGGAATTTCTGTTGTGGAAGCGGATGACCAAGTACCACACTGTAATTACACTCCTGTTTTGCAATAACCGAATTCAGTTTACCCATCCTCCTTTTTTCGTGCCCTACAGCTGATTCAGCCAGGACTAACTTTGGGGTTTTCTTCCCGGTTTCACTCTACCGCGAAGTTTTATGCCTTCCTGATCGATAATTTCTTTAGGAAATTGCCATCTGCCATTAATCTTTTGACCATGCAAAAAAGCCGCCTTGCGTGTCACACTGCTGGGATGAACACCCAGCACAGCAGCGGCTTCCCTGGTTGTATAATATTGTTGTGGTGAAAGGGCTGTTGCATCTATAACTGTATTTCCCGCACTATCAAATGCATTAAGGAGATCCTCAAATTCCTTTTGTACCGCCCGCAGCTTAATCGCAGACAGATAGTCATTGCGGTCCAATGCGTGCATAAGTTCAGCCTTGCAATGTTCGATTTTATTGGATATATAGCTGCGCATAGAATTCCCCTCGCATAACAATAATGCAATACCACTCCCATTATTGCACAAAATGCATTGAAATGCAATAACAAAAGTGGATTGTTCTTCTGATCCATCCCTATTTTGTGATTTTTATAGTATAATGGTATAAAACAGTTTCAAACAGGGGTGCCGAAAGGCTGAGAGGCATTTGATGCCAACCCTTTGAACCTGATCTGGGTAATACCAGCGGAGGGAGTGATTAATATGATTTTTTTTCAGGCACTCCATTATCGGTGGGGTGCCTGTGTTGTTTGCGTGGGTGGCCGAGGTCGAGGGGAGCTTGGCGATAGTGGTGTTCATCTATTGGTATCAAGCGTCCCCTTCGGTGGCAGTGGGGTGGCAGAAAGATGTTTTTTTGCCACGTAACATCGGGACATTTTATTTGCTACAGATCACAGGAAGTAAAAACGAAATAACCGGCGAAAGGAGTGTGGATAATGCTATGCAATGTCAGCCTGCAGGTCTTACCAGGTGTTCCTGAGGAGCAGCTCTACCAGGTGGTAGGCCAGGTCATAGAGCTGATTCAAGAATCAGGTGTGAAGTATGTTGTCGGCCCCATGGAGACTACTATGGAGGGAGAACTCCATCAGCTGTTGGGGATCGTGGAAAAGGCACAGGAAGTATGTTTTAAAAATGGGGCTGCGCGAGTTGTCTCTGTAGTTAAGATCGACTGCAAGGCCGGTGGAGTGACCATTGATGAAAAGATCAAAAAGTATCGCTGACTGCGGGGCACCGCTGCTTTTTATAGCTTTGCTTTTAGTGCTCTGGGAGCTGATCGTCAGGTGGGGAAAGGTGCCTGAGTGGATTCTGCCTGGTCCATTACAGATACTGAAGACCTTCGGAGAGACCCTGCCCATGATGCTGAAACACGCCAGAGTCACCATATTCGAGTGCCTGGTGGGTTTTGCGGCTGCCGTCATCCTGGCCTTTATCATTGCCCTGTTGATGGATGAACTGCCGCTGGTGAGGAAGGCCTTATATCCGCTCTTGGTCACCTCCCAGACCGTGCCCATTGTCTCTGTTGCTCCACTGTTTATCATCTGGTTTGGCTACGGCATTTTGCCTAAAATCCTGGTGGTGATCCTGGTCTGCTTCTTCCCAGTGGTGATCAGCCTCCTGGGGGGATTGGCAGCGGTGGATAATGATTATTTGAAGCTCTTCAGGTCAATGGGGGCATCCAAAATGGCGATCTTTCGGATGGTGAAACTTCCCCTTGCCCTTCCCTCCTTTTTCTCAGGGCTGAAGATCTCCGCCACCTACAGTGTGATGGGGGCGGTGATCGGAGAATGGCTGGGGGCTAAAGAGGGACTTGGCAACTACCTGACCCTTTCCCAGCGCTCTTTTATGGTGGATCGGGTTTTTGCCGCCATTTTGGCGATCACTATCTTAAGCCTGATGCTTTTTGCTGTGGTTGTCATTGTGGAAAGGCTGGTCATTCCCTGGCACAGGTTGAATGAGTAGTCAGGAGAAAAGTCTGTATTAGTAGAAAGGTAATGCATATTGGGGTTGTGTGTTTTATTGTGTGTTTTGAGAAATTCCAAGGTATTATCAAACACTTAGAATTTTGAAGGGTGGTTTTTACTGTGAAAAAAGGGTTAATAGCTTTAGCTGTCTGTGTTCTTTCACTTTCAATGCTGTTTCTGGGGGGCTGTGGGGAGACTCAGGAGGATGCTGATCAATTAGAAAAGGTGACCGTGATCCTGGATTGGACACCGAACACCAACCATACAGGTGTCTATGTCGCCCAGAAGATGGGCTATTACAAAGAAGAGGGTCTTGATGTGGAGATCACCCAGCCGGGTGAGGGCGGCGCAGCCCAGCTGATCGCAGCTGACCAGGGGGATTTCGGCTTTAGCTATCAGGAGGAGATGACCATTGCCCGTACCAAGGGACTTCCGGTAAAAGCCATAGCAGGGGTGATCCAGCACAACACATCAGGCTTTGCCTCTCCAGTGGAAAAGGGGATCAAAACCCCTGCAGATTTTGAGGGGAAGAGCTATGGGGGTTGGGGTTCCCCGGCAGAGGAAGCGATGCTGAAGGCATTGATGCTGCAGGATGGTGCTGACTTTGATAAGGTGGAGATGATCAATATCGGTGCTGCGGACTTTTTCTCCTGCATGAAGAAGGATGTGGATTTCTCCTGGATCTTCTGGGGTTGGACCGGGATCGAATCAGAAATCAGGGGGGTTCCTTTAAACTTTATCCAGCTGCGCGATTATCACGATGCCCTGGACTTCTACTCCCCGGTGCTGATCGCCAGTGATAAAACCATCGAAGAGAATCCAGCCCTTGTGGAAAAGTTCATGAAGGCCACTTCCAGGGGGTATCAGTACTGCATCAATAATCCGGAAAAAGCCGGGGAAATTCTCCTGGAAAGTGTCCCGGAACTGAATAAAGACCTGGTGATCAAGAGCCAGCAGTATCTGGCCAAAGAGTATCAAAGTGATGCTAAAAGATGGGGTGAGATGTCAGAGGAGCGTTGGGAGAAGTATGCTGACTGGATGTACTCCCAAAAGCTGATCGAAAAACCCCTGGATGCTAAAAGTGCTTTTACCAATGATTTTTTACCGGAGGAGTAAGAATTGCCAGAGATAGTTGTGGAGGGGATCAGTAAAACTTTAGGTGGACTGCTGACCCTGGGTGAGATCAGTCTCAAAGCTGTTGATCAGGAGTTTGTCGGGATCCTGGGTCCAAGTGGCTGTGGAAAAAGCACACTGTTCAACATCATCTCCGGGCTGATCCTGCCGGATGCCGGGAGGGTGATCATCGATGGACAGGACTTTACCGGAGTCACCGGACGGGTGAGCTATATGCACCAGAAGGACCTGCTCCTGCCCTCCTGCAGCATCCTGGATAACACCAGTATCCCCCTGATTTTAAAGGGGGTGCCGAAGCGAAAGGCCAAAGCAGTGGCAGCGCAGTATTTTGAACAGTTTGGGCTTGCGGGTTTTGAGCACTACTATCCCTCCCAGCTTTCCGGGGGGATGAGGCAAAGGGCCGCCCTGCTCAGGACATACCTTTTTTCCAGTGATATCATGCTGCTTGATGAGCCTTTTGCTTCACTGGATGCCATCACCAGAAGAAAGATGCAGGTCTGGCTGTTGGGGGTGTTTAAGGAACTGCACCCCACAGTTCTCTTTATTACACATGATGTGGAGGAGGCACTTTTCCTGTGTGACAGAGTCTATGTGCTTTCCGAGTGTCCCAGTGAGGTTTGCCTGGAGGTGAAGGTTCCCTTCTGCAGGCCTGAAAGTTCACGCACCATCACTGATCCCAGCTATAGCAAACTGCGGGATGACATACTTGATGCCCTGTCTATTTGAACCGGGGTCAGGCTTGAGTTATTTACTTAAGATCGCCTTGGTTGGAAAAGGGATTGATCAGTTGGTTAAAATTATAAAAAGATCATGAGAACCATCCCCCTGATCTCCTATAGTTCGTACTGTCTGTATTTCTTTTCTGCCAGGGTCAGAATCCAAAGATAGAGGCTGACTGAGATGGCTGTGACGAAAAGCAGGAGAATAGAATAACCCAACCACCAGGGAGCAAAAAGGGCCAGGCTAACACTTATGCCTCCTGTGATGGCCATGAAAAGCAGGGTGATCAGCATGATAAACATTACATTCAGGTTATTTTTGACGGCACGCTGGGGGTCCTCCCAATCGAAATAAGGGCGTGCAAAATCGATAATCATTCCCAGGGCGGTTACTGTGGCGGCAGTGACCAGTGCCAGGACAGCAAGCATTAATGTATCCGATAAGCTCAACCGCAGCAGAATAATGCACAAGACAAAGAGGGGGAGTGTGCAGATAAAGTTAATTGCCAGGATATACCAGAATTTGGCCTTGACCTGTTCCCGAGGGCTGGCCGGGATCAACTGGGAAAGTGGAAACAGTTTGCCCTCACGGGAAAATGCCGATGGAGACAGTGGTAAAGTACCGGCGACGAAGGTCATAAAGGCGATAATAGACAGTTTAAGATAGGGGTATTTGACTAGATATGACCCAAGTTCCCTGAACTCAAACATCGCTTTCTGAGCCAACAGGGGAAGCACAGCAAAAACCGGGACGATGATGGCCACCGGAAGGACATTCATCAGAAAAACGGGAGTGCGAATAAAGAGGCGGTGCTCCCGAAGCACCAGCGCCTTGAAAGGTGATGAGGCCTTCCAGATGCTTTTACGGTTGTTGATGATGCGGTGTTTTCTGGCTACCTCTTCACCTGAAAAGAGTCCGCGGTAGAAATGTTTTTCTCCCAGGTACAGCATCAAAGCGACCAAAGCCCCGGTCAGCAACAGGAAAAACCCAAGATTGAGCAGCCCTTCAGCAGTTCCGGCCATAGCCAGGGCTTTAGTAACCCAGACTGCCGGAGGAAAGCTCTGCCCTATTTCTGTTAACAACGCCCCATGTGTTTGAATGATCGATTCAATTGAAGAGAGTTCATCTCCCTCTGGGAGTGACTGCATAAAAAATTGAATTCCGATCACAAACACGATTACGAGAACATAGGTCAGGATAGTGAAGATGTCTTTCAGGCGTTTGCTGCCTGCTCTGCTCATTAGTAAAATGCTTATAACTGCCGCCGGAGCCAGCGGCAAGGCAGGGAAGAGGAGAAAGATCAGGGCAGCCAGGATGATGTACAGCAGACCCATCCCTTCTCCCATGCCAAAAACGATCAGCGGTGGAAGCAGGATGATGGCCTGTGACAGGTACTGGTTGGTCACCACCAATGAAAAACGAGCAGCTATAACCTGTAAGGGTTTCAGCGGCAGTGCCGCTAAAATGGCGTTGTCCTGGGCGAAATAAAAGGTGCTGATCGTTGTACCGATATCAAAGATAAAGGTTATGAAAGCGACCACCAGAAAACCCAAGACCAAGACTATTCCCGGTTCGTCGATCATCTTGCCGGCGTTATATAAAGCATTAGAAAAGAGCATAGCCATCGAGAAAATAAAAGCAATACCGACTCCTATCCCAATGACCGCCAGAATTGGCTGCCATAACTCCTTCTTTTCCACCAGGTATTTCTGCTTCATCGCTGAGATACCGTAATAATTGCGAAAAATAACCCTTATCAGGGCAAGGAATGGCTTCATTGTGTCAACTCCAAGAAGATTTTCTCCAGAGTTTCTTTCTCGTGGTGTTTATTGATTTCATCCAGGGTGCCACAGGCTATAATCCTTCCTTTGTTGATAATAGCAACGCGATCGCAGAGCCGTTCTGCCACCTCCAGGATATGGGTGGAGAAAAACACCGTATTTCCGTGGCAACAGTGTTCGCCCATCAGGTCCTTAAGCAAAAAGGAGGAACGGGGGTCAAGCCCCACCATCGGTTCATCCATGATCCAAACCGGTGGGTTGTGCAGGAGTGCCCCGGTCAAAACCAGTTTTTGTTTCATGCCGTGTGAGTAACTCTGTACCAGGTCACCAATGGCCTCCTTGATGCCGAAGATCTCCAGGAGGTGCTCAATGCGCTTTCCCCTTCTCCTCTCCGGCACCTGGTAAACATCCGCCAGAAAATTTAAGTACTCGGCTCCGGTCAGGCGATCATACACCTGGGGCTGGTCCGGTACAAAACCGATTTGGCGTTTCGCTGTTAAGGGATCCCTGAGCACATCGATATTCGCAACCTTGACACTTCCGGAATCAGGCTGCAGCAGCCCTACGATCATCTTAATAGTGGTGGTTTTTCCGGCACCGTTTGGCCCCAGAAATCCGAAGATCTCACCTGGCTTTACTGTAAGTGTGACATCATCAACAGCCTTGACACTACCTTTGGCATAGGATTTGGTAACACCGATAAGTTCAATCATAAGCAACTGTCCTTTCTAAAGGGTTCCTGTCACTGGGCTATCCCTAAACGCGGCCGGCCTGCTTTATTGCAAATTCCCAATGGCGTTAAATGAACGCCATTGTCAGCCCCTATCAGATTTTGAAAGTACGGATGATTCACTCAGTTTAAAGAGTTGTTATCTTAAATTCTCAACCTAACTTAGTATATCCTGCCTATTAGCAAGGCAATTGTTAATTTTTATTTAATGGCAGTATTCAGATGTGTATTATATTTCTATAATCCATTTCCGTGTCAAACAATTGCTTTAAAAACTAATTGCCGAAACATTGACTGAAGGTGCTGTTTGTCATATAATAATCATGTCACAGTTCACAGCATTCCTCGGTAGCTCAACGGTAGAGCATCCGGCTGTTAACCGGAGAGTTGCAGGTTCGAATCCTGCCCGGGGAGCCAGGGGCCCATAGCTCAAGGGTAGAGCACTCGGCTCATAACCGATTGGTTCCAGGTTCGAATCCTGTGGGCCCACCAGTTTAGAGGTCAGAGGTCGGAGGCTGGAAGTCGGAGGAAAGATGGACGGCTGAGACCGGAGGTTGGAGAAAAAAAGATAGGTAGATGGGCGCGTAGCTCAGTGGCAAGAGCGCTTGACTCACATTCAAGAGGTCGTAGGTTCAATCCCTACCGCGCCCACCATTTTAGAAGTCAGAGGCCGGAAGTCGGAAGCTGGAAGCCGGAAGCCGGAAGCCGGAAGCCGGAAGTCGGAGAGAAGAATATATTCTGTATTGTTTTGGCCACCATTTGGCCTTTTTTTATTTTGTGCCCAAAGGGGTCAGTTTATCGTGTCAAAATAAAGATAGATTCTGGAGAAGAAAGGGAATCACTAATAATTGTGGAAATTATTATATAAAACAACACATCTTTCGGAGGTGATTTTTTGCGCGTCCGTTTTGACTGCCCTGGAGTTGAGCACACAGCTGAGGAATGCCACGGCAAGTGCTGTGTTAATTGTAAATGCCAACTCTGCATCGGGAAATGTGCTTATTATAATAAAAAAGATTCGTGTTGTATCAGTGCCATTGAGGGAGTATGTAGGCACCCAGATTCATCAAATTTCGGGGTGCCATGTCAGATAAAGGGATGGCCGCCGGGTGATTGTCCAGATTTTGATCCAACGTGTTTGTGGTAACTTTGCTTTAAGTTGCCAGTAACCCTGTCCAAAGTGCATTAAAGTATTAATCCACAAGATTCTCGCCTACAGAGCTGTATTTTGCATCCCTGTTAATTCCCGTTCATTAGCGCTTGAATTGATGATGTTGTGATGCCACCGCTATAACAAACA
Source organism: Syntrophaceticus schinkii (assembly GCF_000946815.1). GTDB lineage: Bacteria > Bacillota > DSM-12270 > Thermacetogeniales > Thermacetogeniaceae > Syntrophaceticus > Syntrophaceticus schinkii. The sequence goes on from NZ_CDRZ01000017.1 coordinate 12,985, forward strand.
GTTATGTATGATATAGCAGGATATTATGGCTATATGTATAATTATTTTATAAGGAACATTTCATAGGGAAGTTGAAAAACTAACAAACAGCACCACTGACCAGCAAAGCAACCTAGATAGTTATCTTGATAAAACCACTAAGGTAACCTATATGGCCGGTGTCACCAAAAAATAGAGAGCTCCCAGCAAAGGGCAGAGTGCCAGGTGGTGCCCATACTGCTTGGTGCTTTGCCTTATGCTTATTAGATGTGTCAAAGCTCAGATAGACACCCCTGAGCGACACCAGCAGAGGATAAAAACAGGAGCTGAAGTTGAATAATGTTAAGGAATCTGCGAAAAAGATGACATCTGACTGCTGACCCTTATTTTCAGGGTAGAGAATCCTGTTGAAAATACTCTAGCAGGACACACATAGGTTGATTGATGTAAATTGTACTGTTAACGATGGGGAGAAAAGGAGTGATCGAGTTTTGAAACCAGCTCTGTTGGAGAACTTTGGCAGCTTAAGAGAAGAAAATATGGTAGCCATGAGGTGTGCCCAGGAGAAAGGCACCAGAGTAGTCGGTATTTTCTGCGCCTACTGTCCTCGGGAACTTGTCCTGGCTGCAGGGGCAATACCGGTTAGTTTGTGTGGGACTCAAGAAGCGCCCATTGCTGCGGCAGAAAGGGACCTGCCGTGCAATCTGTGTCCATTGATCAAGTCTTCGTACGGCTTTGCGCTGACAGAACAATGCCCTTTCTTTTTACTTTCCGACCTGGTAATTGGGGAGACAACCTGTGACGGCAAGAAAAAAAATGTTTGAGCTGCTGCAGAAAAATGTGATGAAGCCCGTATATGTGATGCACCTGCCGCAGGTCCCGGATGATGCAGCTTCACTTGAGCTCTGGTATGAGGAGCTGCAGAGGCTAAAAAAGCACCTGGAAGCTGCCCTCGAGGTTGAAATTACAGATGAGGCGCTGTATGAAGCCATCCACAACAATAACGAAGAGGCCCTGAGAGCTTTGACAGGGTTTAATTTGACAATGAACAAGGCAAACCCGCGTCTTATACTCCGGGTTAGACATGTTAAAAGTGTTCC